>NZ_JACJSC010000005.1 GCF_014697575.1 Planktothrix sp. FACHB-1365
AACTTAATAATTTTTTCTCAACGTTTCCGATGGTAATCAGAGGGGTAATCGGGTCTGATTCTTTCAGGGAATAGATATCTAATTTGTCCTCGTCAGAGTCAAACAGGCCCCAATAGGTCGGTAAACCCCGGCTATCGCTTCCCAGATAAATACTCCCGTCCGCAGGTTCGCGCAATTCCCCCTCTGCTAAAACGGGGTGATCAATTAAGCAAGCGATTTCCGTTGCTTCTGGCTCGGTTGTGGGGTCATTGCTTGGCTGTACAGCGACATCTTCAACCGTTTCAACCGCTTCAAATTCATTGGCGATCGCATCCCCAATGGCAGTTAACCAGGTTTGTTTATAGGACAAGCTGCCAAACTGTTTCACATCTTCTTTACTCAGTCCCAACTCAGCCGCGTCCTGCTTGAGTTCATTGAGGGACTTCTGTTGTAAAGATTCCGACTGAAGCCGCTTAACGGCTACACTGGCTGACGCCATAATAGAGTCATCTCCTATTTTTAGGGGTTATAGACCCACTGGTGAGAGGTTCCAATTCGCGCCAGTGGGTTTTGATTTGTCGTCAAGCTATCACTAGCTGACAATAACTGAGTCTTGCTGTGGTAGCATAATCAATATAGTAACACGAAGTGATAGGATGGCAAGTAGATGACTACACAAATTTTTGTAAAGGAACCTGTTGATGTGGGTGGCAAAGTTCAACAAGCCAGAATAACCGCTTACATTCCTCACGATGTCAAAGAGCGCCTAGAGAAACTGGCAGATTCGGAGGACAGGACGTTGAGTAACCTTGTGTCCATAATTCTGAAACGTTATGTAGAGAATTCCGAAAACAAGTAGATAAAATGCCATTACAAACAACTCAACCCCCTAGCGTTTTGCCGGGGGGTTGTTTGTTAGGTCTAGGATTAGGTTTTAACTGCAATCAAGATGATAGTAAATCCTAAACTTTAAGGGTAAAATTAAATTAGTTCATCACGTTTATAAACCATCCCGTTAAAAGGATGGTTTTTGCTTTAACTCAGAAGGCTTAAAGCTTGTCTGATAGCATCTTTAATTTTACCGCCAGCGTTAGCTTTTAAGGTTAGGGCATCCTCTAGGATATCTTTTAATTGTTGACTTATACTTGTTACAGGTTCTTGTTCTATACTTGTTACAGGTTTGTCTTCTATACTTGTTACAGGTTTTAATTCTCCTGTCTGTCTATATTCCTCTATCAACTGTTCAACAATATCTTTCAGGGGTTCAGGGACACGGATAACTACAGTTTGATAGGGTGCTTTTTTCCCTCTACCGCCTTTGATATAATCAGTCATATTGGGGTAAGTCCTTTAATGTTCATACCTACATTAAACCTGTTACAAGTTTGTTTGTCAATACCTGTAACAGGTTTTTTATTAGATTTTTATTCACTCAAGGGTTGATAGGGCTAACGCTTCCCCTTGGTGTCTAGTTGCACCGGGGGTGTCAAATAGCGATCGCTAAAAAAAAGGTGACGGTTCAGAAGTCCTTCGGTGTAAGGGTTTAAAAAAAAGGTGACGGTTCAACTGGGGTGGTGACGGTTGGGTGACGGTTCAGGTGACGGTTCAGGACTCCCTCTATATATATCTTTCAGCCATTGGTGACGGTTCAACCCCTATTTCAGAAAAAAAATAGAGAAAAAAATAAAAAAGATAAGGGGAATAGTCGGGAAAGGAAGGGTTAGGGAAGACATAAGATGCCTCTGTATTAGAGTACAAGGGCGTTAGGGGTGTTACGTTGCCGGGGAACTATTAGGGGAAAGATTAAAGACAGACTCCGAGAAGACGTTGCAACAACTCAGAGCCAACGACTCACCCAGTCCTGAAATCTGACCGCAGTGGATTAGCAGAACCATAGATATAAATGATGGGGGCTTGTTTCTAACAGGCCTCTATTATTGTGTGGGGTTGCCTCTGAAAGTCTGGCTCTGACCGTTTGGGTTATCAAGTTTCTTGGGGGATTGGGAGAGCGATCGCTGTCGTTACTGTCTGGATTAGAAATTGGGGTGAGGTTGCCTGCCGTTGCCTGAACTATTAAATAAAGTTTCAGGATTGTGAGTTGTGTTGGGTTTGGGGAGTTGTGAACCCTGACAAATGGGGATAAAAGCAGTTTGATGTCTGTTTGACGTCCAGACATCAAATAGACATCAAATTAAGACATCAATCTATCCCTACAGCAAAGGATTACCCATCAACTAAAAACCCCTACACCGTAGATAGGGTAGAGGTTAGAGGGAATGAATAAATATAGTGTTTTTGAAAGCGGGTGGCGGGAATCGAACCCGCATTAATAGCTTGGAAGGCTATAGTTTTACCACTAAACTACACCCGCACTGTGTTTCACAATTTCTAACTATAGCATAAACTCCAGAAATGTAAACCCAGTTCTCAAACTTTTTTTTGAGGACTGGGGAACACAGAGGGGAAACAACTAAGACACGGAGGATTCAACGGTTTGTTTCGGCTTGAATTGCACCGTCAAATAATTGATCGCCTGTTTCACAAAGGACTGTAACAAACTAGCTTGTTGATTTTGCTGAAAGACCGTTTGTAGGGTTTTCTTGAGATTATCCCAATTCAGACTCGGATTCTCAGCGGCGTCTAACTGGATGTCCTGCGCTTGAAAATACTCAATTAAACTCAACCCTGCAATTCGGGTTAAATAGGCCGCGCTGACTCCCTGAACCAGACTTCCAGCAATAAACGTTACGGTATTACTTTTCAACAATGAGGTTAAAGTTTGGGTGGAGATTTCCACAAACCCTAATTTCAACATCTGAGTGCTGATAGTTGTTGCAACTTCTTGACCTTGCTGAAGGGAGAATTTTTGTTGATAAATCGCCCCTAAATCCATGACTAATTGAGCATTAACCGCCGCCGTTGCTAACATATCTAAAGCCGGAACTGGATTGGCTACTGTTGCCGCCGCCGCAATCCATTGATATTGTTCAATTAGAGGTAACGCCTGTTCTCGACGCAATTGATTAACAATTTCTTTCGCCTCTTGTCGCAATCCTAACGCTTCCCGATAGGTTGTTGCTAATACTAAGGCTTGCTGTTCTTGACTGACAATAGAATCAAGGTGCTTTGTTAACAAATCGAGAATCGGTGATTGCGCTTCTAGCCATTCTTTAAACGTCCCATCCTCTTGGTGTTGACGAACTTTCACCGGATTTGGAGACGCGGCGATCGCAATAATATCATCCGAGGATAACACCCCGGTTAATGTGGTTTTTAACTGCTGCAAAATCACAGGTTGATCGCCAACTAAATATTGATCTTGCTTATTCCACACTAAAATAACTCGATGGTAATTTGCCACCAGTCCCGAAAGAATCTTAAATTCCGGGTCAGTTAAATCTCCCCCGGTCACAAACAAAACCACATCCGCAGTCGTTAAATTGGGGATAGGAGAATTGAGATCGGTTGCTGAAACTTCTACCAAACTTAAAGTTTGAGACTGTTGAGGTAGCCAGTCCGACTGTAACCGTTGTAACAACGCTGTTTTTCCCACGCCTTTGTTACCCACCAGGACGATATTTAGGTCGGTTCGTTGCAGATGAGTCTTGAGTTGCTGCGCTTGCTGTTGTAGGGTGTCTAAACGGCTGTCCTGAGTTGGGGTTTCAGTGGCTAGACGTTGGATCAGAGCTTGGGTTTGGGCGATCGCTTTTTCCACTAATTCCTGATTTAACGATTCTGGAGGGGGCGACAATTGTAGAGGTTCTGTCCCTTGTTGCTTCCACCACCACAGTCCGGCGCTTCCTAACGCTAAACTAAACAGCATCATTTGTCCGAATTCGGACGCTGAATGCTGAAGACTTTGCAACAGCCATAGACCTAACGAAAGTCCTATCCCTCCCATTAAAATTGGGCGTTCCAATTTAACTGCCATCTCATCCTCCGCCAACGTTATCAAACCTTAGATTTTCAGTGGGGTTGGTTTGACATAAACCCTAATTTCTATGGTACTTCGACTCTGGCAAGTTGTGGAATTTTAGATCAAAATGATCAGAACAGATCCGTTTGTCAGAATCCCAGATTTTAATGAATCAGACTAAACCGATTGAGGAATAAATTAGACTCTGAAAAACCAGGAATTGATTTTGAACCTCTATGAACAGGGTCAAATTTATGATTACCTTATCGCCCGATTTACAGGCAACAGAATCCTCTATTTTAACCCTTCTCAGTATCAGTTTAGATTATCTAACCGATGCTTGTGTTTGGCTGACAAAAGAGGCTCGAATTCAAGGTTATAATACAGCCTTTAAAGAATTGGTTTTAGACTATAAAGACAATCATTTAGTTGAATTAGATTCTCTCGTTGATCTTCCCTTGAATGATTGTTTGCCCCTAACCCAAAACGGAAACCCGATTTCAATATCAGCCTATCCTAACCCAGAAATACAAAAGGGCAATTCTTGTCCCATCAATTATGAACTACAACGAGGAGAAGAACTATTTTTTTTGAGGATTTCAGGAAAGGTTTTAAATCTTCAAGGGCAAGAAATCATTATTTTATGGATTCGTAATATTACTTCCCTGAAAAACTTGGAATTTCAATATCAACAAAAAGAACAATCTTTACGCCAAACTGAAGCTGTATTAAGAGCAACCTTAGAAGCAACAGCCGATGGAATATTAGTGGTGGGGGAAGATTGTGACGTTCCCGTTTATAATCAAAAATTTTTAGATATCTGGTCAATGCCTGAAGTCTTAATGCAACCGAATCGTAATCAAGAACGAGTGAAATTTGCGGCAGAAAAAACCTTAGATCCAGTAGGGTTTATTAATCGGATTAAAAACTTTTCAACTCAACCCTCTCAAAACGTTATTTTAGACCGCATTGAGTTAAAAGATGGTCGAATTTTTCAGCGTTATGGTCAACTCCAATGGCAGGGAGATCGCATCATGGGTCGAGTCTTCAGTTTTCGGGATATTACTCAACAGATAAAAATTGAAAAATCCTTAAGAGAAAGTGAAGAACAATTACGGACTTTGATTAATGCAACACCGGATATTATTTGTTTTAAGGATGGAGAAGGACATTGGTTAGAATCTAATCAAGCAAATTTAAATTTTTTAGAACTAGAAAATGTACCTTATCAAGGCAAAACAGATTTGGAATTAGCAGAGTTAAAACCTAATTATCGAGAAGCATTATTACATTGTCAAGCGACTGATGAACAAGCTTGGCAAAATGCTGGTATTTATAGAATTGAAGAAAAAGTTCTACGTTCCGATGGTCATCTGACGATTTGGGATATGATTAAAGTCCCCCTATTTGAACAGGATGGCAAGCGTAAAGGATTAGTAGTTTTAGGACGGGATATTACGCATCAAAAACGAGCCGAAGCGGATTTAAAAGCCAGTGAAGAAAAATTTAGACGAATTGTTGAAACGGCTCATGATATAATTTATTTAATGAATGGGGAAGGAATATTATTATATATCGCGCCTAATTTATTAACATTAACTGGCTATTTTCCCCATGAACTTGAAGGACAACTGTTTACACTCTTTATCCATCCAGAGGATATATCGAAAACTTTTACTGTCTTTCAAACAGTCATTACCAGTGGAAAACAACAATTCGATATTGAATTTCGGGTTAAACATCAAGATGGTACTTGGAATTGGTATAGTGCAAATTGGTCAGTTTCTCAAGATGCTCAGGGAGATCAATTAGTGGTCGGAGTTTCCCGAAATATTAATGAACGTCGCCGTTTAGAAAATGAATTTATCTCTTTAGTTAGTCATGAATTAAGAACTCCATTAACCTCTTTAGTGGGGGGGTTAGATTTATTAGCATCAGGACAGTTAGGACTGCTAACAGAACAAGGGAAAAATTTATTAAGTATTGCGATTAACAATACAGAACGATTAATTCGGCTGGTGAATAATATTCTGGATTTAGAACGCATGAAATCCGGTAAAATTTCCCTGCAAAAGGTTAACTGTAATTTAGCAAATTTAATGATTAAAGCTCAAGAAGCCATGCAAGTTATGGCGGATCAAGCTCAAATTGAATTTGAAGTTGATCCGTTTGATTATTATCTGTGGGTAGATCCAGATCGCATCATTCAAATTTTAACAAATTTATTAAGTAATGCGATTAAATTTTCTGAACCCAAACAGAAGGTTTGGATGACCGCAGAAGTGATCAAATTACAGGAAAATGGCTCAACAATTCCCTACATTTGTTTGCAAGTTAAAGATCAGGGTCGAGGAATTCCTGCTGATAAACTACAAATCATTTTTGAGCGCTTTGAACAAGTGGATGCTTCTGATTCTCGAACTAAGGGTGGGACAGGTTTAGGATTAGCAATTTGTCGCTTGATGGTTGAACAACATCAAGGAAAAATTTGGGCCGAAAGTCATTTAGGGCAGGGAAGTATATTTTATGTGATGCTTCCTATCTGTTAAACTCACTCCTAGAATTAACGCTCAACAAATTCTCGATATCTTCTCGATTTTGAGTTAAGATTTGAAGTTAACTCTGTCACCCATAAAAACGCAAACTAATCAGATTACAAGGATAAATGTTATGCTGAACAAACAAATTTTAATTGTAGATGATGAACCCGATGTCCGAGCGATCGCTAAATTAGGATTAGAATTAGGGGCAGGTTGGAAGGTGATTACCGCTTGTTGTGGTGAAGAAGCATTAAGCCTTGCCGCTAACCATCAACCCGATGCTATTTTATTAGATATGATGATGCCTGATATGGATGGCAGAGTGACATTAGAATATTTAAAATCTAATCCCCATACCCAAAATATTCCAGTGATTTTAGTAACGGCAAAAGCTCAACAGTGGGAACGAGAAAATTTTTCAGGAATGGCGGTGGCGGCTGTATTTGCAAAACCTTTTCGACCCTTAAAATTAGCTGAACAAATTAGTCAAGCTTTGAATTGGCTGAACTAGCATTGATAAAATAGTGGGAATGAATTTTAAGTTGTAATGTCCTGCTAAATTTAAACACCTATTAACCAGAATCTAACTAAGATGGATCTAGTTTTCTCAAGTCAACTTCATGTTTCCCCCTTTTTACCCTCAGAACTGACGTACTAACCCCGAAAAACTGAGCTTTTTATTCTCTTCCTGAATCTGCCATCACTTCATTCTATTAAAAAACTGGGTTTTTGCGACTATTCTGACCCTGAAGAATTACAATAAAGGTTAGGTTTACCCGATCTTAAATCTTCAATTATGTCCAAATCTAAAAAAACCGAGCCAAAAATTACCAAAGACATCAATCTTAAAGCTCCTCAATATTATCTCAGCCGAGAACTGAGTTGGTTAGAGTTTAACCGTCGCGTTTTAGCCGAAGCTTTAGATCCTCGAACACCTTTGTTAGAACGACTGAAATTTTTAGCGATTTTTAGTTCTAATTTAGATGAATTTTTTATGGTGCGCGTTGCTGGAATTAAGCGACAAATTGAAGCTCAAGTGAATAAAGTCACTGCCGATGGTCGAACCCCCCAACAACAACTCAATGCCATTCATGAACGGTTGTTACCGATGGTAATGGAACAGCATCAATATTTTGAACAACAGATTAAATCCGAATTAACTAAAAATGGAATTCATTTATTAAATTATATTGATCTGAATCAAGAACAACGAACGTATTTACAGCGTTATTTTGAAGAGGGAATTTTTCCGGTTTTAACGCCCTTAGCCATCGACCGCAGCCATCCCTTTCCCTATTTATCAAATCTGAGTTTAAATTTAGCGGTTGTTCTCAAAAATCCTGAAACTAAAGAAGAATTATTTGCGCGGGTGAAAGTACCCAGTTCTTTTCCGCGATTTATTTCCTTACCTAAAGAATTACGAGGACAAGCCAATGGGGAATTTGCGGCTTGGATTGGGGTTCCCATTGGTCAAGTCATTGCCCATAATTTAGAATCGTTATTTCCCGGAATGGATATTCAAGATTATTACATTTTTAGAATTACACGGGATGCAGATTTAGCGGTTCAAGAAGATGAAGCAGATGATTTATTATTAGCCATTGAACAAGAATTGCGAAAACGCCGCGTTGGGGGATCTGTTGTTCGTCTGGAAATTAATAGTTCAATGCCCGATTATTTACGCAGTTTATTAGCTGATGAATTAGAATTAGAATCAGAAGATATTTATACGGTAGATGGATTAATGGGGCTACGGGATTTAATGTTTTTTCTCAGTTTACCTTTACCCGAATTAAAAGATAAACCTTGGAATGCGGTTTTACCGCGTTGGATGAAGGATAGTGAAGATATTATTCCAGCGACATCAGGAGAAGATGAAAAAGATATTTTTGCGATTTTACGACAAAAAGATGTCTTAGTGCATCACCCGTATCAATCGTTTTCGGCAACAGTTCAACAGTTTATTAATCAAGCTGCCCATGATCCGAATGTCTTAGCGATTAAAATGACTTTATATCGTACTTCCGGGGATTCTCCGATTATCACGGCTTTAATTGATGCGGCAGAAAATGGAAAACAGGTTGCGGTTTTAGTCGAAATTAAAGCTCGATTTGATGAAGAAAATAATATTCAATGGGCGAAAAAACTAGAACAAACGGGGGTTCATGTTGTCTATGGATTAGTCGGACTAAAAACCCATACTAAAGTTGTGATGGTCGTGCGTCAGGAAGCGGACGGAATTCGCCGTTATGTTCATATTGGAACCGGAAACTATAATCATAAAACAGCTAAACTGTATACCGATTTAGGATTATTAAGTGCCCGACCTGAACTGGGAGCAGATTTAACAGATTTATTCAATTTTTTAACCGGATATTCCCGTCAGCAATCCTATCGGAAATTGTTGGTTGCGCCTGTGAATATGCGACAACGATTTTTAGACTTAATTGATCGAGAAACCGAACACGCTCATCAAGGTAAAACAGGTCGAATCGTTGCTAAAATGAATTCCTTAGTTGACCCGGAAATTATTGAAGCTTTATATGCAGCTTCTCAAGCGGGAGTGGGTATTGATTTAATTGTCCGAGGAATGTGTAGTTTGCGTCCCGGTTTAGAAGGAATTAGTGATAATATTAAGGTGATTAGTATTATTGGACGATTCCTAGAACATTCTCGGATTTTCTATTTTAATAATGGCGGACAGGAGGAGGTTTATATTGGTTCAGCCGACTGGATGCCCCGCAACTTAAATCGCCGCGTTGAAGCGATAACTCCCATTCAAGATCCTGATATTGCTAAAGAGTTAGAAGAGATTTTAGGAATTATGTTATCCGATAATCGTAAAGCTTGGGATTTACAACCTGATGGTCAATATATTCAACGTCGTCCTGCTGAAAATGCTCCCGAATTATGCGCCCATGATATTTTAATGGAGACGGCTTTAAAAAGTTAAGGATGATGAATTATTGGTTACTGAAATCTGAACCGGATGTTTATAGTATTGAGGATTTAAAACGCGATCGCATTTCCCTCTGGGATGGGGTGAGAAATTATCAAGCTCGAAATTTCCTCAAAGAAATGGAAATTGGAGATCTGGCGTTTTTTTATCATTCTAATACTAAACTTCCCGGAATTGTGGGACTCGCTAAAATTATTGAAAATCATTTGATTGATCCCACTCAATTTGATGCCCAGAGTCCCTATTTTGACCCCAAAGCAATGCCCAATTCTCCGAGATGGTATACGGTTAAAATTGAATTTGTGGAGCAATTTCAGAGTATTATTAGTTTAGATACCTTGAAACAAACCTTTAATTCTGAAGAATTTGGCGTTGTTAAACGGGGAAATCGTTTATCCGTCATCCCCGTTTCACTATCCGTTGCTGAGAGAATTTTGAGGTTACAATAATCAGGGTTTTCCTTCTCTTCCCTAGGAGGATTGAAGAAAATCGCGCCAACTGCTACAATGATGTAGTATGTAAACATTACACTTTTAAATTTTGAGGCATTGATTCAAACAGAAACCCTAGATCTATTAGAATGGGAACGGTTATGTCGCCATTTATCCACCTTTACGGCGACAAAACTCGGTGCTGTGGCGGCGCAGCATTTACATATTCCCACGACTCCCACAGAAACCCTGCAATTATTAGCTCAAACCCAAGAAGCTTACACCTTAGAACTGCGACAAAATGGTTTAAAATTTGAAGGAATTGAAGATATTGGCGTTTATTTAGAACGGGTAGAACGCCAGGGAATGTTATCAGGAAATGAACTGCTTAATATTGCAACGACTTTAGCAGGTGCAAGGCAGTTACGACGCAGTATTGATACCCAATCTGATATTCCAATTTTAACAAACTTAATCTCAGAATTGCGAACCTATCCTGAGTTAGAACAGGAGATTCATCGCTGCATTGATGAACGGGGAGATGTTGCCGATCGCGCGAGTCCTAAATTAGGAGAAATTCGGGGGCGGTTACGCAGTATTCGAGATCGAATTTATGATATTTTGCAAAATATTATTCAACGAAAATCTAATGCAGTTCAAGAACAGTTAATTACCCAAAGGGGCGATCGCTTTGTTATCCCCGTAAAAGCGTCTCAAAAAGATGCAATTCCAGGGATTGTTCATGATAGTTCAACCACAGGTTCAACCCTCTATATTGAACCCAAAGCTACCATTGATCTGAATAATCAACTCAGACAAATTCAACGGCAAGAAAAAGCCGAAGAAGACATTATTTTACAAGCTTTAAGCGAACAAGTTGGAGCGGTTAAACCGGATTTAGAACGATTATTAATCATTGTCACAACCCTGGATTTAGCCGTTGCTAAAGCTCGTTATAGCTTGTGGTTAGAAGCAAATCCCCCCAAATTTATTGATGTAGAATCCTCAGAAGAGGCAACTTCAAATCCTATTAACCTCCGACAACTTCGCCATCCTTTATTAGTGTGGCAACAGCAACATGAACAAGGCTTCCCCGTTGTTCCCATTGATGTTTTTATTCATCCCAAAATTCGAGTTGTAGCCATTACCGGCCCTAATACCGGAGGTAAAACCGTTACTTTAAAAACCATTGGATTAGCCGCATTAATGGCAAAAGTGGGGTTATTTATTCCAGCCAGAGAACCCGTAGAATTACCTTGGTTTGAGCAGGTTTTAGCTGATATTGGAGATGAACAATCCATTGAGCAAAGTTTATCGACATTTTCCGGTCATATTCGCCGAATTAGTCGAATTTTAGCTGCGATTAATTCTCAAGGTGAGACTGAAGAAAAGACTCGATCTTCGAGTTTAATTCTACTCGATGAAGTGGGGGCTGGAACCGATCCCACCGAAGGCAGTGCTTTAGCGATCGCCCTTTTACAATATTTAGCAGATCATAGCTTATTAACCATTGCAACCACTCACTTTGGGGAACTGAAATCGTTAAAATATGACGATGAACGGTTTGAAAATGCCTCCGTTGAATTTGATGAACAATCCTTACAACCCACCTATCGATTATTATGGGGAATTCCAGGGCGTTCTAATGCCTTAACCATTGCCAAACGTTTAGGATTAAACTCAGAAATTGTCGAACAAGCGGCGAGTTATGTCGGGGAAAGTTCTGAGGAAGTTAATCAAGTAATTGCGGGGTTAGAAGCGCAACGCCGTCAACAGGAAACCAAAGCTCAAGCTGCTAGTCAGTTATTAAAAGATACAGAACGTTTGCATCAGGAATTAGCCCAAAAAGCAGCCGCATTAAAACAACGAGAAAGGGAGTTAAAGCAAGTTCAAGAACAGGCAATTCAAGATACTTTAATTCAAGCAAAAGCGGAAATTGCTAAAGTGATTCGGCGCTTACAACAAGGAACCCCAACGGGTCAAGATACCACCCAAGCAACGGAGGCTTTAAATCAAATTGCCCAACAGTATTTACCTTCTCGAAAAGAACCCCCAAAACCACCCCCAGAGTTTAAACCAAAAGTGGGAGATCGGATTAGAATTCCCCGGTTTGGTCAAACGGCTGAGGTTTTAAGTGAACCGACTTCTGACGGTGAAATTACCGTGCGGTTTGGGATAATGAAAATGACTGTAGGGTTAGCCGAAATTGAGTCCTTAGAAGGCTTAAAACCGACTATTCCTAAACTCCCAGAACGGAAAAAAGAACCCACTCCTGAAAAGGAACAAAAACCAGAACGACCTATTGTTAGAACGTCTAAAAATACCATTGATCTTCGAGGAAAACGTACCTCTGAAGCTGAAATTGAACTGGATCGAATGTTGGGTCAAATTCATGATTTTGGAGCAATTTGGATTATTCATGGAAAAGGAACCGGACAACTGAGAAAGGGAGTTCATGAATTTTTGACCAACCATCCGTTAGTAGAACGATTTGAATTAGCTCCACAAAATGATGGGGGAATTGGTGTTACAATTGCTTATTTAGGACATTCCTAAAACAAGGCATGAATTTAACTTAAATTCAGATCACTTGTAAGGGCGAGGGAACCTCGCCCCTACGTCCGTAATGCAGGTTCAAGGTTAATTTTGAGGATTAATAATAGGGGTTTTTAAAAATGCTAAATTCAGATAAAGCTGATATTCAAATATCTAACCCTAATTTAAAGGATTTAAACCCCGAACCGAACCCCGAACTCTTCGGAAAGATTACCCTACAAATTCAACTATCATTATTAGCTATTGAAGCCTTAACTGGAATAGCCTTAGAAACCATTTTACAAGTCGGAAGTCTACTAAAAATAGAGACTTCTGTTCCTGATCAAATTCAATTATTACAAAAACACTCAGACCAAAATCCTCTATCTATTGAAGAAATGCGATCGCTGGTTCTGATTATTTGTTATATTGCTCAACAGGATCAAGTGTTAATTCGCCGTGCATTAGGGTTAGTCGAACAAATGGCACATCAAAAAACCGAATTTCGTCAAGTCACCTTGCTACGGGACTATTTAGATACCTTTAAGGACAGTTATCAACAATGGATGACCTCAAACCCTAAAACCCCCTTAGACCTGGATACCCTAGCCATTAAATTACTGATTGATTTATTATTTTATAGTAAACCTGATAGCCATCAACAATTATGGTTAACACTGATAGAGTCGCCAGTTTAGTTTATCCTTAACGGTTAAGATATTATGATGATTATTCGACGCTATACCCCCCCAACTTGCAGCTTAGAAGTTCAGGCGAAACGTTCTTTTCTATCTCGTCTGAAACAACAACCGATTTTAGAACAGTTTAAATTTAAACTTTGCTTTGATGATCCACGTTTACCCGATGCCGATCATATTACCATTGAAGGCGATCGCACTCAACTAGAAACCCTCTATCAAGTTATTAAAAATTATATTCAAAATTTTCTTAATTTCTCTCCCAAATCTACTCATCAATCTGAAACTTTATCCCTTAATTCTTCTACAGAAAATACCCCAGCTTATGTAATTTTTGATGGTGAACCTTCGGAAATTACCATTAAACCCGATGGTTTATTATATCATAACTTATTTTTCGGTAATTTATCCGATAATTCTGCCCAGTCTTTAGTTCATTTAAGCGTTTTACAACTCTTTGATCTGGCTACGGCTTTAGATGAATATGCAACGGAAGCCGAACAATTACCGAATCTAAAATCCTTAGAAAAAACCACACCGGAATGGTTAAAAACGATTTTATTTATTATAATTTCTATTGGTTGTTTAACGGGTTTAATTAGACTCATTAATCTCTATCGCCAACCTCAAACTCAAACCGCCACCCAACCGTCCCAAACCGTTCAAATTCCGCCCCCTAATTTGGTTCCCTTACCCCCTCCTCCCACCTTAGCCCCCCTTCCCGTTCCCTCTGTACCCCCGCCCGCCCAGGTCAAAGTCGCCCCCAATTTACCCCCCGTCAATACCGCCCCCCTCCCCGTTCCCGCCCCCCTATTTCCCGACTCAGTATCCCCCCAAACCTTCCCCAACCTGACCCCCTCGGAACCGGGGTTAATTATTATTCCCCAGGACTCTCCAGCAAGGGATGGGTCTGCACCTCCCCCACCGCCACCCCTCGCCGCACCCGCACCCCCACCGCCCTCCGTCGCAGTTACTCAACCTCAAACGCCGCCTCCATCTCCCCCGGTACTCTTTGCACCCCAAACCATTGAATTACCCACTTTAAAAAATGCACAAACCCCGATTATTTTAGAAGTTCCTTCTCCTGAAACAACGGCTGAAAAACCTTCTAATTCTTCCTCGGAAAATTCTAATACTGATGAAGAAAATTATTTAGCTCAATTGAATAAACGTCCGCCAACAATTGCAGCAACTCGTCAACAGGATACTACCCTATTTGATCAAATTCCGCAAGTGGCAGAAGTTAGAAACTATTTTCAAAATATTTGGTATCCTCCTAAAAATTTAAAACGCACGTTACAATATAGTTTAACCCTTAATTCCGATGGTTCTTTGCAGAGTATTAACCCGGTGGGTCAGCCTGCGGTTAATCGTCAAAAACAACTGGATTTTCCAGAAATTGGGAAACCTTTTGTTTCTCCCTTGGAGTCAGGAAAAACCCCTAAAATTCGGTTAATTTTACAGCCGGATGGGAGTGTTCAAGCATTTTTAGAATCCTTGAATTAGGGGTTTTATAGGGGTGTTTCCCAAAATTTCCCCGTTAATAAACTGTCTATATCCTGGGGAAACGGACAAACATTAGGAAATTCTGCATCATATTCAATTCTCATATTTTCCAAAGCTTCCTGATAGCAATCAAGATAAATTTCTTGTAGATAATTTCTCAAACTTGGAGAATCCTTTAACTGTTTTTTAATATCCTTTTGGGTTCGAGAAATGGTTACTTCCCAACCTCGATAACAATCGGGTAACGGAACATAACATCGTTTTAAAGCGTGTTCAAACAACGTTGTTAACCGACTTTCTAATTCCCGTTTATCCCGCTTTCCCAAAGATTCGATCTCCTCAATTAAATTGTCCCAATCTAAATTTTCAATATTTCGAGATTTTAACTGATTAACGGTATCTTCAATCCACAGCGCAAAATCAATATCATAAAGTGTTTTTAACGAAGTTTGAGTCATAATTATAACCTACATCTTAATCATAATTTAATTTTAACGCAGTTGAAATGCGATCGCCCATTGATTCATCTTGTCATACTGAGTGAAACGAAGTATCTTAGAGATATTTCTTGCACATTTTCTTGTTGCTAGGTTCTACCTAGCAATACTTTAATCAGGCTCCGCCTGCTGTTAACAAGAGGCAGAGCCTCCTGAATAGAGTTCCCAGGTAGAACCAGGGAACCAGGGATCACCTTAATTTTCTGTCTCAACTTCCATCTCCCTTAAAAACAATTGACCCAAAGGATGTTGATACAAACCCTCTAATTCCTCAGCGCGACCTGCGTTAATTACTTCTCGCCATAATTGAGTTAAATTCTCCCAAGTTGTAATAGTGTCAGGGTGTTCTGTTCCTAATTTCTGTATCCGAATTTCTAATGCTCGTAAATACAATAATTCCGCTTCGCTGTAGTTTCCCTGGTTAGAGTACAGAAGAGCTAAGTTGTTTAAGGCGGTTGCTAAATCTGGATGGTCTGGGGGTAAGGATTTTTCATCAATGGCAATGGCTCTTTTCAACAAGGGTTCGGCTGCGGTGTAGTTTCCTTGATGAAGGTACAGATTGGCTAACTTGTTTAAGTGGGTTGCTAAAGTTGGATGGTCTGGCGATAAGGATTTTTCAGCAATGGCAATAGCTCTTTTATACAATAGTTCGGCTTCGGTGTAGTTTCCCTGGTTAAAGTACAAACTGGCTAAGTTGTTTAAGTAGCTTGCTAAAGTTGGATGGTCTGGGGCTAAGGATTTTTCAGCAATGGCAATAGCTCTTTTGTACAAGGGTTCGGCTTCGTTGTAGTTTCCCTGTTTAAAGTACAAACTGGCTAAGTTGTTTAAGTGGGTTGCTAAAGTTGGATGGTCTGGGGGTAAGGATTTTTCATCAATGGCAATGGCTCTTTTCAACAAGGGTTCGGCTTCGCTGTAGTTTCCCTGGGAATAGTACAGATTCGCTAAGGAGCTTAAGTAGGTTGCTAAATATGGATGGTCTGGGGATAAGGATTTTTCGGCAATGGCAATGGCTCTTTTGTACAACAGTTCGGCTTCGCTGTAGTTTCCCTGGGAATTGTACAGATTGGCTAAGTTGCTTAAGTGGGTTGCTAAAGTTGGATGGTCTGGGGGTAAGGATTTTTCGGCAATGGCAATGGCTCTTTTGTACAACAGTTCGGCTTCGCTGTAGTTTCCCTGGGAATTGTACAGAGCGGCTAAGTTGCTTAAGTCGATTGCTAAATCTGGATGGTCTGGGGGTAAGGATTTTTCATCAATGGCAATGGCTCTTTTCAACAAGGGTTCGGCTTCGCTGTAGTTTCCCTGATTGTTGTACAGATCTGCTAAGTTGTTTAAGTGGATTGCTAAAGTTGGATGGTCTGGGGGTAAGGATTTTTCATCAATGGCAATGGCTCTTTTCAACAAGGGTTCGGCTTCGCTGTAGTTTCCCTGGGAATTGTACAAATAGGCTAAGTTGTTTAAGTCGGTTGCTAAACCTGGATGGTCTGGGGGTAAGGATTTTTCATCAATGGCAATGGCTCTTTTCAACAAGGGTTCGGCTTCGCTGTAGTTTCCCTGGGAATTGTACAGAGCGGCTAAGTTGCTTAAGTGGGCTGCTAACTCTGGATGGTCTGGGGGTAAGGATTTTTCATCAATGGCAATGGCTCTTTTCAACAAGGGTTCGGCTTCGCTGTAGTTTCCCTGGAAATAATACGCTACACCCAGTCCCTCGCAACTCTTAGCCAAATCAGGATGATCAACGGGTAAACGTTTTTCTGCTAAATCTAAACCTTTCTTCGACCAATATTCAGTTATTCCATAGCGACCTTGACCAACATAAAAATTATGTAAACCCACATAAGGGTAAATTAAATCCTCATTTCTCAGTGCATCGGTGAAGTGGGTGGCGACTTCTTCCAGATGCGGAATGATTAACGTTAATTTGGCGATATCATCATTCGTTAAAATACTAAGATCAGGCATTTCCTTAACTTCCGTTGCTAGGGTTTGCGTGATCGCTTTTTTCAATAGATTAATTTCCTCAACAGGTACAGAAGTATTCCCTAAATTAGTTAACATTGTAGACCTCCATTTCTTCTCTAAAAAACTGTCGAATTAATTGATGTAAACTAACGGTATTCGTTGAATCTTTAATTAAATGTAAACGCCTTAAACTGCGACGAGATTGTTGTAATTGATTGCGATTAAAGGGGATTTCCCGGTTCTGACAATAGTTAACTTCTGTTTTCTCCACCAACTCCCAAGGAATTTCAGCCGCAGCGAATAAACTTAATAATAAACCCAAATGTTGCCCTGGGGCATCTAATCTTTCCCAACTCAAATCAAACGCCGCCGCCACCCCCCGTTCTGCGGTAAACGTCCAGGGTTGATTATTCTCCCGTCGCAGAGCATCATGTTTTAACCCCAGTTGATTTAACTCGAATAAAGTTTCTGCTATGGATAATTCTTCGGTTGGTTCTTCGGTTAATTCTTCTAAATAATGACTCACTAATTCTAACCCTAACGGCAAATATTCTAACCATTCACACAACTGTTTTGCATCGTCTAACTGTTTGTTAATGCGTTGTTCTCCCAGTCGCACTTTTAATAAATTTAAAGCTTCATCGGGGTGCAGAACGTTCAAGGGTAACACCCCAAAATCTGACCCAAACTTCCAGCGCGTTGTTAACAGAACGGCAATTTGTTGTAAATTTTGCGGTAAATAAGGTTCAATTTTATTTTTATAATCCGGGTCAGACACATCATCAATCATCAATAACATTTTCCCATCCGGTGGCTGTTCTAACCACTGTCGCCAACACAGGCGAATTTTACTGTCTACAGGTAGTTGAGGATTCGGTTGAAAATTGCTAAAATTTTCTTGGGTAAATGTCATAATTTGGGCTGCAATATCTTGTTGGGCGGCGGCCGATACCCAACACAATCCTTTCGGGTATTGCTGTTGATATTGTTTAGCATATTGTAACATCAATTCTGTTTTCCCAATTCCCCCCATTCCCGACACTGCACACACCGCCACCTTTCCCCTTTCTTGCAAAAGGTGATGGAGTTCGGCTAAGGCTGCATCCCGTCCTACAAAATATTTCTGGTCTTTTATTCCGAAGTTAAAACAGTTATTCCGAGGTTGCGGTAAATTATCAGTTGAGATAGGAGATTCAACGTTATTCTCGTCTTCCGTTTCGAGATTATCCGTTTTAGAAATCGTTTCTGAAACTGCATTCTGAGTCTGACCTGAATCAACTCCAGAATTAATAGATTTTAAATATTTTTCTTCTAAAAATCCCTTTAAAATCTCAAATTTTCCCTTAGTTGGCCCATTTAGATCGGCACGATCTTTAGAAAATTTTTTATAAACCTCAGCCAATCGTTTTTTTAATGTCTCAATACCAATATGTAACTCATCTGCTATTTGGGCTTCATTTTTCCCCCCATTATCTATTTTAAACCTAGCTATAAAAGCTTCTTTTTGCGGTTCTGTTAATTCAGATGTGTTCGCAATGGAATCTAAAAACTTATCCCACTTCGCCTTATCCCAATCCATAGTTAGTCATTTTTTCAATTAAAGAACAGATTATCATATCATTTTAAAAATGTCTAGCCACACAGAAACCGGGTTTCTTGAAGAAACCCGGTTTCTATGGTTTCTAGGAGCGATCGCATTGAGCAAAATTATTCACTCCATCCCAGTTATAATAAGTTGTCACTTGACAATTTAAACACAATAAACTATAATTTATACAAGCTCAAACTTTTATGTCTAGGAAAAAACATCCTAAACCAGATATTGAAGCAGCCTTGAAATATGCTGAACAAAATGGATGGCGTATTGAAGTGGGTGGATCTCATGCGTGGGGAAAAATTTACTGTCCTTATAATAACAAGGATTGTCGTTGTGGAGAATTTTGTATTGTCAGCGTTTGGAGTACCCCTAAAAATGCAGGCAATCATGCTAAACTAATTCGTCGTGTTATTGATAACTGCACCGTTCATCATCAAGCACAAGAGGAACATTAACAAATGCCAGAATATGATTTTATTTTAAACTTTAATCTTCCAGATAGTCAAATTAATCTCGATCATTATTTAGAGACTTTAGCAACAGAAGGTTGTGATGATGCCTTAATTGGAATTGGCAAAAAGGGAAGAATTGCGCTCAACTTTATCCGAGAATCTTCATCAGCAACAGAAGCAGTTTATAGCGCAATTCGAGATGTGAAACGGGCTATTCCCCAGGCAGTTTTGACTGAAGTTAGCCCGGATTTTGTGAGTTTAACCGAGGTTGCTAAATTGCTCGGATGTACGCGGCAAAATATTCGTAATTTGATGATGAAGGATGAACTCAAATCTCCACAGCCTATCTATGGGGGAACTCCTTCCATCTGGCACTTATCCGATATATTGCACTGGTTATGTAATGAGAAAAATTACCGAAATAGAATTCAGCCGAATTTATTAGAATTATCTAAGGTTAATAAAGATTTGAATATTGCTAGGGAGTGGGAAACAGTTAATTCTGAAGAAAAGCAAAAAATGATTAAATTGTTTAGCCAAATTTCTGCTTAATTGATCATTTATTGTTGTTAAGTTCTACCTATAGCGGTGTGCAATTGTAGGAGGTACAGCAGCAGTGCCAGCGTCCTCGCTGGCTAGTTTATATAAAAAGAATCATCTGTACCTCATTGGAGTGAAAATTGCTATATTGTCATACTGAGCGTAACAAAGTGAAGCGAAGTATCTTAGAGATATTTGTTTGTTGCAGATTAGTATCTGATAGATTCTTCATTTCGCTAACGCTCCATTCAGAATGACAGAAACAAGTTTTAGAATCTTTTCTATTGTCATTTACACCAACCTTACACTAACCTTACACCAACCTTACACAATTACACAAATTGTACACTTTAAATTATACATTAACTGGGGATCTAATTAATAAATAGCTATGGCAAATTTGGGGTGTAGAAAGAAATAGGACACTCCTATGATTAGCAGCGATAAAACTTCAATCATTCCTGATTTGTCAGAAGCACAAACCCCAACCGAAGCCAAAACCGAAGTTAAAAAAGGCGTTGTTGTACACCTGGGGTATGGGAATGTAGCTAAAGTCAAAACCCTACCCGCGTCATATAATCTGAAACTCCAAGGCGATATTGACCGAGATACACCGATTTTAATTGTCGATAACCCCAAACAATCCCTAACGGAATCTCAACTGCGGAATGATGTCAAAAACGAGTTAAAAGAAACTCAACCGGATACGATTTTAAATGAATATCTGCAACATCTCTATTATCTTGAGGGAGATATAACCGATGTGGAATTCATCAAAAACAAATTACTGCCTAAAATTGCAGAATTGGAAGAGAAATACAACTTATCCGGTCATCGCATCTATTATTTAGCCTTACCCCCCCAGTTTTTTAACGCCACCATTAAAGCGTTAGGCGAGGCGGGACTGTTCACTGACCGCACGAATAAAATTGTGGTGGAAAAACCAGTGGGTCAAGACCGAAAAACTGCCCAAGTCATTATTGATACCTCGCGTCAATATTGCTTACCTTCTCAGGTGTATTTCATTGACCACTATAACGGGAAAGAAAGCATCCGTAATATTTTATATTATCGGTTTGCCAACCCTTGGTTAGAAGCGATTTTGAATCGTCAATATATTGAGTATATTGAGATCAATCTCCCAGAAAATAACACCGTTGGTATCCGAAATTTCCCTGGCAGCTTTCCCGATATGGTTCCCAACCACGTTATGCAGATGTTGGCTTGGTTACTGATGGATGCACCTAATAGTTTAAACCCAGAAGATATTGCGGCTGCGAAAGCTAAATTATTATCTGCGACGGTCGTGGATGCAGATTCTTTAGTCTTAGGCAGTTATCAATCTGAAGGGAATCATCTCTATTGTGCGTTTAAAGCCTTTGTCAATAATTATCGTTGGGCGGGAGTTCCCATCTATAATCGCACAGGTAAAGCCTTATTTGGTAAAATTAACGAGGCGATTTTTCACTTAAAATCCATTCCCCCGGTGTTATTTGAAACTGCCAAACCTAATCAATTAACCTTCCGAATGCAGCCCCATGAAGGTATTTATTTCGATAACGAAATCAAGGAATTAGGATCAAATCAACTGGTCACAAAAACCTTGAGTTTACCCTACCAAAAAGCCTTCGGTAGTCCCAGTCGGGAAGCCTACGAACCCTTGATTTTAGAGTGCATGAAATCCGATCAAACCTGGTTCGTTTCAGCCGAAGAAATCTTAGCTTCCTGGGATGCAGTAGCCCCCATTATGGAACGCTTAAACGCCCCTGAAACCAACGGTCATGGATTAACCATTCATCACTATGAACGGGGTACAGACGGCCCTGATGCCGCCCAAGAAATCATGATTCGTGATGGTCGCCGATGGAGTGATTTATCCGAACGTCTGAACTGCTATCAATAAAATAGCTTCGCCTGTTGTTGGGCTTCAGCCTATCTTTCTAGGGACTCAAGCCCAACAACAAACTGTATTTTTTTGCTAATATTAGAGGTTGTGATTAAAAAGCATTAATACTGCGGAGGTAAAACATGGCAGTTTTACAGTTAGAAGACGGAACAACTTATACTCAACTCGATGAAATTCAGGGAGAATTAGCTTGTCTGAATATTCATTTAAACCATTGGTCTGTCGGTACAGATCCCGAATTAATTAAATTATTGAATAAACCTGCATTAAACGATGAAGAAAAAGAAGATGTTTTGCAAGGATTAGATCAATATTTTGAAGAATTAAAACAAAAAGCAGGTTATCAGTCCCGTGATTTAATTGTTCTTAACCCGGATACGCCTAACTTAGAAACATTATTAGCAAAATTTGAACAGTGCCATACTCATGCTGATAATGAAATCCGCTATATTGTTGATGGGGAAGGAGTTTTTGGTTTTGTCCGTCCCGATGGGAGTCAAGTTGAATTAACTGTTAAAGCTGAAGAATATGTTAATGTTCCTGCGAATACAGAACATTGGTTTTATTTAACAGAAACTCGGCGGATTAAAGCGGTTCGTTATTTCACCACAACAGAAGGTTGGGCTCCCGAATATACGAATACTGAAATTAGAATTTTTTCCAGAAGACCGAAAAAAACCTTAGCTTTGAATTAATTTGTACAGACGTTGAATTAATTTGTACAGACGTTGTATACAACGTCTCTACTGCAATGATAATAATTGCTAGAATAGAAAACCATGACCATTGAAGTAGATTATCGTTTTCCTCCTAATATTGATGCGTTGCGTCAGGCGAAAGTCATTGCTATTGGACAAACCGCAGGAACTTGGGACGAAAGATTTAGCCATCGTGAGGATAATTTGCGATCGCATTTAGCCCAAGTTATTAATGTTAAAACCGATGAACAAGGTTATAATATTGCAACGGTTGAATTCCCTGAAATTAACGTTGAAAATGATATTTCCAGCTTGTTAACCATGATTTTTGGCAAATATTCAATGGCTGGAGTCGGGAAAATAGTTGCGGTTAGACTCGATAATAATTATGGTCAGTTGCCTAAATTTGGGATAACCGGAATTCGTCAACAATTACAAGTGTTTGATCGTCCTTTAATTATGGCAATTTTTAAACCCGCTTTAGGACTATCAGCCCAGGATCATGCTGCTATTTTAGAACAAGTGGCAACGGCGGGATTAGATATTATTAAAGATGATGAAATTATGGGGGATTTAGACACAGCCCCCACACTAGAACGGTTAAGAGCTTGTCGCCCAATTTTAGACCGAATTAAACAACAAACAAATCGCACGGTTTTGTATGCAGTGAACGTCACCGGAAACGCCCAAACCCTATTAGAAAAAGCCCGAATTTTGGTTCAAGAAGGGGCAAATGCTTTGTTATTAAACGTTCTCACCTACGGTTTTTCGGTCTTAGAAGCCCTTGCCGCCGATCCAGAGGTGAATGTTCCCATTTTTGCCCATCCTGCCTTGGCGGGGGCGTTATGTGCCTCTGGTGATACGGGTTTTTCCTATTCCGTCGTCCTCGGAACATTGATGGCCCATGCTGGGGCGGATGCGGTGTTATATCCGGCCCATTATGGCAGTTTACCCTTTGATCCGGCTGAAGAAGGGAAAATTAGGGATATTTTGCGATCGCGGAACGTTTTTCCTGTCCCTTCGGCGGGAATTCACCCCGGAATTGTCCCCAAAGCTTTATCAGACTACGGAAATGATGTAATTTTGAATGCGGGTACGGGAATTATGGATCATCCTAATGGCCCTGGGTCGGGGGTTGAAGCCTTTTTTCAAGCCTTGAATCGATATCAACAACATCAACCTTTTGATATTAATCAAATACCTCCTAGTTCTTTGCGGCAAGCAATGGAAAAATGGGGATGAACGATCAATTCGTAATTCGTAATTCGTAATTCGTAATTCATCATGAACACCGATCCACGTCAATCTTTAATTCATGCGTCTCGCCAATTTTATCAACTCGGTTGGATGGCGGGAACGGCGGGAAATCTTTCGGCTAAAATGCCGGATAATAGTTTTTGGATTACTGCCAGTGGTAAACAAAAAGGTAAATTAGTTGCAGAAGATTTTGTGAGAATATCCTTAACGGGAGAAGTCTTAGAAAATCCCTCTCCTCAGAATAAACCTTCGGCAGAAACGAGTATTCATCAAGCGATTTATTCTTTATTTCCTGAAGCAACTGCTTGTTATCATGTTCATTCGGTAGAAGCAAAATTAGTGTCAAATTTTATTGATCATGAACAATTGCCGTTACCCCCCATTGAGATGTTAAAAGGCTTAGGAATTTGGGAAGAAAACCCTAAAGTTTATATGCCTGTTTTTGAGAATTATTTAGAGGTTCCTCGCATTGCTGAAAATATTATGCAACGGTTTAAACAAACAACCCCAGATGTTCCTGCATTATTAATTAGAAATCATGGGGTAACGGTTTGGGCTGCTTCCCCAGAAGCCGCAGAAAATCATGTTGAATTGGCTGAATATATCTTTCGTTATATTGTGGCAGCCCGTCAAGCGGGATTAAAATTTCAACATTGATTAATCTCAAGGGTTTGGTTTTTCAATACCCTATACCAGTAGGCAAAACTGTCTTTTACAAAGACAAATGCTCAAACCTATTTATAGGGCGAACTTTGTTTCTTTCTGTTCCCCGTTCCCTGTTCCCTGTTCCCTTCTATACATAAAAATAACCGGAATTTTCAATAAAATTTTTGCCCAATTGGAAATGCCAAATTTGGGTTTAATAGAAGTGGGTAAAGCCGAAAAATCGACGGGAACAAACCCAAAATGAGTATAAAAATTAGCCAAGTTTTGTCCTAGACATTCTAAATAGAGGGGTTTTGTGGATTCTTGAATTAAATGTTGAACTAAAATTGTCCCTAAACCTTGTTTTTGCCAACCTCGACTAACCACCAAACTCCCCAATTCTTCAACATCCGTAAACTGTCGCAGTTGTCCACAAGCTATAATTTGTTTATGGGATTCTATCACCCAAAATTGTTGCCAACGCAATTGAGTGGGATCAAGCAGAGCTTTTAAGACTAACAACAGAATTGCTATTCTATCCTGTGAAGTTGCTGGACGTAAAATACAGCCATCCGGTAAGCCAATATTGGGGGAATTTAGGTAAAGTTTTTCAGATGTCATAGAGGATTTTATTATGTGTGGACGTTTTAGTTTAACTTGTTCAGGAACAGCGATCGCTCAAACCTTTAATGTATCATCTGTTCCTGATTTTATCCCTCAATATAACATTGCTCCGGCTCAAAAAATTGCTACAATTAGATATAATTTAGAACAGCAAGAACAACAGTTTCAATTCATGCACTGGGGGTTAATTCCTCATTGGGCAAAAGATGAAAAAATTGGATACAAACTGATCAATGCTAGGGTAGAAACCGTTACGGAAAAACCGACATTTCGGCAAGCCATTCACTCCCAGAGATGTTTAATTTTAGCGGATGGGTTCTATGAATGGCAACATCAAGGTAAAACCAAACAACCTTATTATTTTCAGTTAGAGAATCATCAACCCTTTGGATTTGCAGGATTATGGGAACGTTGGAACAATCCCAACAAAGAAGAAATTGTTTCTTGTACAATTTTAACCCAAGCTGCTAATGAAACGGTTCGTCCCGTTCATGAACGAATGCCGATTATTTTATCTCCTACTGTTTATTCTCAATGGCTTGATCCTACTCTCAAAGATTCTGAAACTATTTTATCCTTAGTTCAACACAATCCTAGCTTAAAGGTTTATCCGGTGAGTTCTAAAGTTAATCGTGCAACCTATAATCAACCGGATTGTATTTTACCCCTTGATGAAGCCGTTGAAATATTATAATATTTCTGATTTTTCTATCCCCGATTATCTGAATTTAATTAGACGTGGATTCCTCCTCATCGGCCGTCCGTTGGGCGGTACTTTCCGGTCGCATTTGTACAAGGGGTTGATTGGGATTTTTGAGATCAAAATACATCATTTCACTTTTATCTAATTTTTGAGGAACATTTCTCATCCGATCAATTACTCGTAACTGTTCAGGAAATTTAGAACTATAGGGGCCGATATGAACTGTACCAATTTCTGTTTCCAGAATTAAATTATTGGGATCTTCCCAATTGATTTGCTGAATTTTCACAGGACTGCGAATTAGAGCTTGATAAACGGGCAACCAGTAGGGATGATATTGGTTAATATTTCCAATTACTTTCAAACTTGGTAATTGTTTCGATTTTTCTAATTCTGTATAGTTCTCCAACGGCATCCAATCCCCGGTCGCATCTAACCATCCAATTTGCTGATTATTTCTATTATCAGAAATGTTTGAGGTGGGATAAGCAACTGCAACAGGTTGTCGTTCTTGAATATTAATCATTAAACTCGGAGGAAATAACTGACGAGTCACATTAGCTGAGGCAATTTGTCCCCGTGATTCTAGGCTTTCTGCTAAGGCTTGGGGTTGAATTTTCCACAGGGATTCGGGATAGGATAGGGGCAATAAAGAGCGAACCATTTGATCCGATAACAGTTGATTTCCTTCAACTTTGATTTGTTCGGGTTGGCGAATAAACCAGATGGGTTGATTAATCAGCCAAAATAAACCTCCGGTCAAACTACTGACCGCCATAACTTGCCAAAGCACTTGAACTAATTTAATCCGCCGTTGACGTCGTAACTGCTGACGCCGACGTCCTAATTCATTCGTTGAAACAGATCCCAGATTGGTCATTGCTTGTCACCCATTTGCCAGGATTTCCACCTCACCACTCGTTTTTGATTCCCCATCATTTCAAGGTTTCGCAGATAATTTAACATATTCGCTCTGGCTCTGTCTGTGATCGGTTGGAGTTTAGCGATCGCTCTCTACCATTAGATTACAGGTCGATTTTCCGTATTAACTTGATTGTAATGTATTCTTAATCCTTATTTTATCTGTATTTTCACGCAGGAAATTATGATAAACCTTTCTGTATGTAACTGTCCCCTGTCCCCCCCGATGACTGATCCCCCTCATCCTAAAACTGGCTTGCTGTCGGTAAACTAAGAGTAAGAGTTAACCGTTAAATTGATACAGAGGTTAAGAGTCTAATTGTGATTGAGCTTGATTTAAGTAGATTCTATAAAGCGTGTAATCCCAGTAAGACCATTGACATGGCAAACCCGGAAGATCGAAAATATTACATCGATTTTTCATCTGTCCGAGGTAGTGATATCATCCGAGAATTGAGCCGAACTATTACTTTACTCTCCCATGATGAACCCACCTGTCAATTGTTTAGTGGTCATATAGGATGTGGGAAATCAACAGAATTATTTCGTCTTAAAGATTTGTTAGAGCGTCAGGACTATCATGTCGTTTATTTTGAATCTTCTCAAAATCTCGATATGGCAGATGTGGATATTAGCGATATTTTATTAATGATTGCTCGTCAGGTAAGTGAAAGTTTAGAAGCGGCTCAAATTCGTCTGAAACCGGGATATTTTGCTAACTTATTTACAGAAATTTCGGAGTTGATGCAAACGCCAATTCAACTATCTGGGGAGGCTGAATTATCCGTTGGAATTGCTAAAATTACGGCTAAAACTAAAGATTCTCCAAAATTACGGTCTCAGTTACGGCAATATTTAGAACCGCGCACCAGTAGTATTTTAGACGCGATTAATGATGAACTTTTAGGACGAGCTAATAGTGCGTTACAAGGGAAAGGAAAAAAAGGAATTGTCGTTATTGTAGATAATTTAGATCGGATTGATAGTTCTCCTAAACCTTGGGGAAGAACTCAACCGGAATATTTATTTGTAGATCGAGGTGAACAACTCAAACGTCTCAATTGTCATCTGGTTTTTACCATTCCCCTAACCTTAATGTTTTCTAATGATTATGATCGGCTTTCCAGTCGGTTTGGAGTCAAACCTAAAGTGTTACCGATGGTTCCAGTCCGTCTTCGGGATGGGATGCAAAATCCTAATGGCATGATAAAATTACAACAAATGGTTCTAGCACGAGCCTTTCCTGATCTGCCACCGGAAAATCGTTTATCTCAGATTTCTGTTTTATTTGATAGTCCTGAAACCCTAGATCGATTATGTTGGATTAGTGGGGGTCATATTCGACGTTTATTGATGTTGATGTACAGTTGTTTACAACAAGAAGATCCCCCTTTTACCCGTTCTTGTTTAGAGCAAGTTATTCAAGAATATCGAGATGATCTTTTAGGCGCAATTAACCATGAAGAATGGGAATTATTGTTAAGAGTGGTGAAAACTCAAAAAGTAACGGGAGAAGATGAATGTCAAACTTTACTGCGGAGTATGTTTGTTTTTGAGTATCGGGATCAAGACGGTCGCTGGTTTGGGATTAATCCTGCTTTAACTGAAAGTAGTCAATACAAATCCTTAGTAAATTCCCTCAGTAAAACGGCTTAAAATATGACTCTGGAAGAGGTAAATCCTCCCTACTGTTGTCTTGTTTGCTAACAAACAGATGTAAAAAAACAGAATACTTATTAAGCTGAAAACCTGTGATTAAAGCTCTGATTAGATCCCCCTAAATCCCCCTTAAAAAGGGGGACTTAGCTCTCCTGTTCCCCCCCTTTTTAAGGGGGGCTAGGGGGGATCATTGACTTGGGATCAGAGCAAGGGAATTCTGGTTTGATCAGTTCTTATTAGCGTTAAGTTATACAATTCATTTAGACTTCTGATCACCCTTGAGATAGAGTTTAGAAAGATGAAAATTAGCCTCAAACTTTGCTGTGGTTGTTTTCCTCCAGAAAAAGCCGATCCTGCTTTATGATTAAATAAATTCCAGAAGTCAGATCTTAAATATGGCTAAAATCGGTTTGCGAGGACGTTTATTTTTATCCCATCTATTAGTGATGTTAATTGGAGTCACATCCTTAGTGATTATTGGAAAAATATATTCTCCTCGGTTTTTTGTCAGTAATTTAGAACAACTTGAAGGCCCAGGATTTCGGTTACAATATATCCGCACTCGTCTAATAAAAGGCTTTGAAATCGCTTGGAACCGCAGCACCTTTTGGTCAGTTTTAGCGGGAACAACTGCCGCCGTAGGGCTGAGTTATTGGTTAACCCAACGCATTACTAAACCTCTCACCCAAATGGAAGAAATTACTCAGAAATTTGCCTCTGGAGAATGGTCAGAACGAATGTCTTTCAGCGATATTCCTGAGTTAAATCAATTGGCTCTGAGTTTTAATCAAATGGCTACCAGTTTACAAAATGTTGAGAAAGAACGAAGAGAATTGATTAGTGATTTAACCCATGAATTAAGAACTCCGTTAACCGTTGTTAGGGGATATTTGGAAGAAATAGCTGATGGTCATATTGAACCTTCTCCCTTAATTTATCAACAATTAGCGAAAGAAACCAAACGCTTAGAACGATTGGTTAATGATTTACAAGAGCTTTCAAAAGTTGAATCCGGCTATTTACCCATTCATCAAAAACCCGTTAATTTATATCCTTTATTAACATCTTTAGTCCAACGTTTTTCAGATCAACTCTTAGAAGAAGGGCCGACTCTTCAGTTAGATTCTAAACCTGATTCGCCGCTAGTATTAGCAGATGTAGACCGAACTGAACAAATTTTAGTTAATTTATTAGGCAATGCAATTCGTTATACGGAAACGGGAACTATTCTGGTTAAAACAGGTAATGATTTAAACTTTTTCTGGGTTGCTGTTATGGACACCGGAATTGGTATTTCTCCAGAAGATTTACCCCATGTTTTTGAACGGTTTTGGCGGGCTGATCGTTCTCGTTCTCGGCATTCAGGAGGAACGGGAATTGGGTTAGCAATTACTCGCCGTTTGGTGGAATTACAAGGGGGAAAAATTTTCGTTTCCAGTCGTTTAGGGGAAGGCAGTACCTTTCAATTTTGCCTTCCCTTAGCTAAATAATTTGTTGATAAAGCGGGGTTTATTTTTTCCCCATTAACCAATAGGTTCGCATTTCGCCTTTCCCTTTAATTAAAATTATCCCCCGTTCTTCAAATAAATAGTTGTCTTGAAGTTTTTGATAGGTGGTTTGACTAACTTGAATTTGTCCTGATAAACCATGAGATTCCATGCGGGAGGCAATATTAACGGCATCTCCCCATAAATCATAACTGAATTTTTTTAATCCAATCACTCCAGCAACAACGGGCCCTGTATTAATCCCAATTCTAAGGTTTAATAATTGATTATCTTGTTGGCGAAATTGTTGAATAACAGATTGCATTTCTAATGCCATTTCTGCGATCGCTTCTGCATGATCAAATCGAGGTGTGGGGATACCACCTACGACCATATAAGCGTCTCCAATGGTTTTAATTTTTTCTAACTGATATTTATCTGCCAAACGATCAAATTCAGAAAAAATTTCGTTCAAAAACGTTACAATTTGTGTAGGAGAATGACGAGAAGCCATTCCTGTAAAATCCGTTAGATCGGCAAATAAAATCGTCGTTTCTTCAAATCGATCAGCGATACAACCTTGATCTTTTTTGAGCTTTTCAGCAATGGCAAAGGGTAAAATATTCAGTAATAATTGCTCGGATTTATCTTTTTCTAACCGCAAAGCTACTTCTGCTCGATTCCGTTCTAAGGTGGCTTGATAAATTTGATCAAACATAGTTTTAAAAGCGTCAATCACATCACCAAGTTCATCCTTTATTTGAATAGATTGGGAATAAAATTTCGGTGCAGGCTGATTATTAATGATAGCTTTTCCCGCTTCCATTAAATCTAATCGTAGTTTCAAAATCGGGATAATAACAGTTTTTCCTACAACAAATAAAGTCGTTGAGGTGACAAAAATAGAAATAATTAAAACTAACCCAGCAATTCTTAAAATATAAGCGTAAATATCAGCAGGGATGCTGGAAGCATCATGACGAATAATTACAAGATATTTATTTTTGATCAGAAGTGTATTACAAGCAACATCATAGCGATCGCCATGTTTTTGACGCAAATATAATGATTCACCTTTCATCGCCTGGGCAAAGGTTAGAAGGGGAGGTTCACCAAATTCACCGATTAATTCTCCGGTATTTCGATAAACAGCACCGCCTAAAATTTCAGGATTCAAATAATGTAAATGACTTAACTGTTGTAGAAGTTCAGCATCAGATTGATAAGGATAGGTTTCAATCATCCAGGCAATTTTACCCGCCGACATTGTAGGTAAGCGTTTCAACAATTCCTGCTGACGTTGATACACTGAAGGAATTAGAATTAAAACCTCGACAAACACCAAACTCAAAAATACCCAAAGTGTGATGGTTCGAGAAAGTCGAGCATTTAGAAGTTTAAAAAATAATTTAAGTTGCTCAGACATAAATTGATTCCTCCTTTAAATATCTGTTTTAGATCAACAGGCAAATTGATAAATTTCCGGCTAATTCATTATTTTGTCGGCTCTCTTTTAAACGAATTATTAACCATAATTTTAGTTGGCTTTATTGCCAATTTAAGGTACAATTAATCTATCACTGCAAAAATGCCTAATTTGTACCCTCTGGAGTTAAATATTACTATCCCAAAAACTCACATTCCCCAAGAATGATCCAATGTTAAGACAGATTTAGTTAAAATCAGGATAATTTAACTTGAAATTATTTGTCAGCTATCGGGTTGTTAACTGTTGAGAGTTGACCGTTAACACACAACAGACACCCGACAACAGACACCCGACAACAAAATCAATATAACTAAGGTTAATCAATGACAATGGAGCCAAATTCATCCTCTTCTCATTCCCAAGGGGTTCAGGAGAACCCTGAAAGCCTTAATGGTGGGGTGCTTCAACCACACGATCCCCCCCCAACGGAGGAAATACAACTGAATTCTGGGGAATCTTGGGAGATCGAAACCCGAAACTCAGTTTTAGAGGATCATCCAAGTCATTTCTCAGGTTCAGTCCTGGTGTTATCAGCAATGGCGTTGATGATTTTAGGGCTAGGAATTGATAATATTACTTTGGGATATGTCAGCGCCATAGCAACATTGGCGATTTCCCTACGCTTACTCTGGTCAGGTTGGGGTAAAGTTTGGACAACTTTAATTCCAGCAAGCTGGCGGAGTTTAATTATTGCTTGTTTTGGAATTTTAGGCTCTTTAATTGGGTTAGTTATTTTTAGTAATGCTAACACTGAAAATGAAGTTAGTAATATTACAATTAATTGGGATGCGATTGGTGCTTTAGGAGATTTAGGAGGAGCATTAGGACAAATTTTAATTGCGATTCTGGCTGTTTATGTAGCTTGGCGACAGTATATTATTTCCAGAGATTTAACGATTCAACAAAACCGAATTACACAACAACAAACGATTGATGCTTATTTTCAAGGGGTGTCAGATTTAGCATTAGGAGAACAAGGATTATTAGAAGATTGGCCCCAAGAACGAGTAATTGCAGAAGGACGAACCTCTGCTATTATTAAAAGTGTAGATGCAGAAGGAAAAGCTAAAATTCTGCGGTTTTTATCCCAAGCCAAATTAATTACTCCGTTACAACGCGATCGCCATCTCGGACGTCCGATGTTAGATGGAAATGGCAATTATGCAGAAGATCGAGATTATGGGGTGCGAGTGATTGATTTAGGGGCGATGTTAGCGGGTGCAGATTTATCCCAAACCGACCTCCGACGCACGGATCTCAGTGATGCGAATTTAGTCAAAGCTAATTTAACGGGATGTGATTTAGTTCGCACTAATTTAGCGAGATCTATTCTCTATGAAGCCAATTTATCTTATACAAATTTGCGTGCTGTCAGATTTTTTTATGGTTCTCCAGAAACAGCTTCTCCTCGCAGTAAGACATTAATTCCTAATTTTACTACGGGAGAACATACAGGGGCTGTGGTTGAAAATGCCGATTTTACTGGAGTCGAGAATTTATCAGAAGAAAGTCGCTATTATTGTTGTGCCTGGTGTGGTTCTAAATCTCGAAAAACCATCCCCGGAGGTTGCGAAGGAATTCCCAATAAATTAGACCGATAAAGGGGTTTCGGGTTTAAGGTGTTAAAGATCATCATTGGGATAGCGATTTACTTTTTATTGATTTTTTCTAAAAACACTTCAACAATTTCACTAGACATTAAAGCAAAGGTTAATAACAGTTCAATGAATAGGAATAAAGGAAGTAAAATAACTTGAATTAGCCAAAGTAAAATTTTCTGAGCTTGTTTCATTTGAGTTTGAGCAACCATCATTCGCAGCGCCCGAACTAAAATTCGGGTTAAGCGGATTCTATAACTCATTTTTAAGTCTTTAACTTTAGGGTTATCAAACTGAATCTGACCCGAATCAAAAATTTTGTTTAAGGTTGAAATTGAACTGTTAGTATCAATTTCTGAAAAGTTTAAATGTAGCCAAGTCAAACCACAAAGCCTTCCTAAAATAAAATCTTGTTGTCGATATTTTTTATCAAAAAATCCCCCGAAAGCATTAAGAAAATCTGATGCTAATAGTTCATCAACGTCCGTTGGTTTTTCGACCATAGGCGTTTTAAACAAGTAGCGGAATTTTTGATAAAGATGTTCTAATTCATTTCGGGTTTCTAAATTTTCAATCCCGGAAATTTGATTCAGAATTAAAGGTGTAATCGGAGATAACTGGATATGATGATAGGGAATCGCTTTTTCTAAGTCAGCTTTAATCTGAGAAATTGTCTCCCCAGATGAAGTTTCTGACAAAGTTTCTAAATGGGATAATATTTTGTCTTTATAATCTACTTGTTCATTAATTTGAACAATCTGTTTTAACTGCATCGCATCCTGTTGAATAGACGGAATTTTTAATCCACCAAACAACAAATCAAATAGATTAAAATTGTTCTTTTTCAAGCTAGGTTTACTATCTAAACTTTCTAAAGAATAGGGAGAAACATAAACATAAAGTCGCTGCTCTCGTTCGGTTTTGACTCTGCGGTTAAATTCATGGCTAAATTTGATAAATTCTCGACCTTCATCTTGAATTAAATATTCAGAATTAGGTAAAGAACTTAATTGAATACGAGCTTCTAAATCAATGGCTTTTAAAATCGGTAAATTATCTAAAATTCCACCATCACTATACCAAAAATTAAGTTGTTCTCCATTCCCCTCTGGATAAAACATTGGTAAAGCTGAATCTAGTTTTTTATCACCGGAATCAGAGCAAATTTTAAAGTAAGCTGGACTGAGATTTTTTAAGTTATAACTTTTAATACTAGACGCATCTTGAACCGGAGGAAAAGCTAAGGGAAACGCCCCGGAAATCAAGCTGGTATCAATCACTTTTTCCCAGATTCTTTGTAGGCGTTCCCCGCTACGATTTAATTCAGAATGAAACAAAAAACGACGATTTTCTGCATGGTTAATCGCAGGAATACCCGAATAATTTCGACATTGGTTTTCATAAGTGACTAATAACCCTTGTAAATTCGTAACGGTCATGACTAAGGCTAAGGGTTGATGAACTTTGAGTTGTTCCGTATTTTCACTAATTAAACTAGCAATATTTTTAATCCCTTTTTGAGATAATAAACTGTTATTTTGACTGTTTAATAAATCCTTGAGTGCTTGACGATAATCTTCAATCGCAAAAACCGTATCAATATCTTTCATATCAGCCCGTTCTACCCAAGCTTTTTCTAAAAGGTTTTGGGATTCATAGTCACTATCAGGAATCTCTCGATTTAATAAATAATAAGCCGTAATTGCTCCCGTCATCGCTCCTGCAGACGCACCTGTAATCAAATCAATTAACAATGGAGAATTTTCTTTTCTTGCTTGTCTTACTAATTCAAAACACACCCCAGCCATATAAGCTCCGAGTGCAATTCCTCCCGATAAATTTAGGGAAATGGGACGAGGGTTAGCAGAAGAATTCGTTAATACCATAACAACTCATTGAGGATCACAAATATAAGAAAAGCACTGTTGAATACTTTAATAGAAAAACTTAAAAAAGTCAAGGATTACCGAAAAGAAAAGGATAAATTGAGATAGTTTTAATCTCTAATAGCATTCTCTGAGTCCCTATCAATTAAGGGCAATGTAAAATAAAAAATGCTTCCCTGGTTTAAAACACTTTCAGCCCAAATTAATCCCCCGTGTTGTTCCACAACGCTTTTACAGATTGCTAAACCCAGTCCGCTCCCTTGTTTCTGACGGGAGCCAGACATATCAATTTGTTGAAATCGTTCAAAAATAATTTCTAATTTGTCCGTCGGAATCCCCCGTCCTTGATCTTTGATGGTAAATAGAAGACAGGGGAAAGATATTTTAGACTGAAAGGATAAAGGAAATCTTTCAGGGGTTTCAATCACTTCTGCGGATAAATAAACGGTTGTATGAGGAGGTGAAAATTTGATTGCATTGTTGACTAAATTTGTCAGGGTTAAATTGATTGCATAGGGATCGGCCCAAAATTGAATTGAAACCGGATCAACGTTCAATGAGACTTCAGACTGATCGGCAAAACTCTGGACATCATGAATAGCCTCTTGCATTAAATCAGAAGCAATACAAAGGTTTTTATTCAGGATAAACCGACCCGAATTCAGACGTTGGATATTGAGAATATCGTTAACCAATTGCATCATTCGCTCGGTTCCTTTCAAGGCTAATTCCAGCATTTGTTTAACTTTTTCGGGCTGTTGATCAAACGTTCCTCGCAGAATCAAATCGAGGGGGCCGTGAATCATAATCAGGGGATTTCGTAATTCATGACTCGCAAAAGAAATAAAATTTTCTTTCATTTCTTCAATACTAAGCCGTTCAGTAATATCTTTAAACGTGATCACCGCTCCAACAATTTTTCCCTTTTCTAATACAGGGGTACTCATATATTCTACGGGAAAGCAAGAACCGTCTTTTCGTTGGAATTCTGACTCAGAACTGTAATGAACAGAGCCATCTTTTAAGGAAGCACAAATGGGACAGAGCGAATCACTCTCGTCATTTGTTTTGAAGTCAGGATGGAGGATCAAGCATTCTTGTTTTCCAATCACTTCTTCCAGGGTATAGCCCAACATTTGGGTAGCGGCGGGATTCAGAAAGGTGGTTTGACCTTGAGGATCTACACCGTAAATTCCCTCACCCACGGAATCAAGAATTAATTGATGATGATGATTAATTCGACGGATTTCCTGTTCTTTTTCTTGCAAAGCTTGGTTGGCGATTCGGAGTTGTTCGGCTCGATATTTAAGTTCAGTTGTTTTATTGAATAAATCAATAAAAACCGAGACTTTGGCGAGGAGAATTTCAGGAATAATCGGCTTTAATAAATAATCCACGGCTCCCACAGAATAACCTTTTAAAACATATCTTTCGTCGCGGTTAATCGCCGTGATAAACAGAATAGGAGTGTGACAGGTTGCCGGACGAGAATGAATAATTGTAGCGAGATCAAATCCGTCCATGGTTGGCATCTGCACATCTAATAAAATTACAGCAAACTCCTGTTGTAGCAAATGCTTTAAAGCTTCCTCCCCAGAACTTGCCTTGACGATATTGTGTCCCAAGGGTGCTAATGTCTCTGCAATTGCCATCAGATTAGCGGGACGATCATCTACGATCAGAATATTGACTTGAGAAGTGTTGTTCATAAAAACCTCACGGTACGGAACCGTCCGCCTGCAACTCTCAACCGTTCACCGTTCTAACACCGGAGCAGAACCCGCAAGAGTGAGAGAAGTTGCTGAATATCAACGGGTTTAGGAATATAGTCTGACGCTCCTGCTTCTAAGCATTTTTGGCGATCGCCTTGCATGGCTTTAGCCGTCAGAGCAATAATAGGTAGCCGTTGGAAGGACTCCATCTGCCGGATCGTTTGAATCGTTTCATAACCATCCATTTCCGGCATCATGATATCCATCAACACCACATCAATATCAGGGGTACTTTGCAGCATCGCAATGCCATTGCGACCATTATCAGCATAGATCACTTTCAACTGAAATGACTCCAACATACTGGTGAGGGCAAAAACATTTCGGACATCATCATCGACAATCAAGATTTTCTTACCGCGCAACTCAGGAGCTTGCTGCTGTAACTGTCTGACTAATTGTTGCTGGTTCGCAGAAAGCCGATCAATGGGTTGATGCAAAATCAGTGCTATTTTATCGAATAGACTGGGGAGTCCCAACTCATCTTTTAACACCACTAGGGCGTGAGCCTGTTGTAAGATTACTGTTTGTCGATCCGAAAGGTCGGGATGAGCATAAGCGATGATCGGCAAATCATCAAAACGGGGATTTTTAGCGAATTCTTGGCGGATGTATTGAATTAAGCTAATGCCATCCATGTCCGTTAGATTCAAATCCACAATCAGACAATCATAAGGCTGGGCTTGTAGTAAATTTAAGGCTTCTGTCCCAGTATTAATCGCCGTGATCTGGAGATTTTGATTACTAATTAAATCAATAATTTGTTGCTGTTGGTTAATATCAGGTGTCACCAATAACAGATTCCGAGGGTCTTGTTTAAGAGAAGCCTGAATTCGGGCAAAGACCTCCAGTAACTTTTCATTGCTAATGGGTTTTTGCCAAAAGGATGCCACGCCTTGTCGCAAACCGTGATGATGATCATCCTGGGTTACGGTGATAATATGAACCGGAATATGTCGGGTGGTGAGGTTATGCTTCAGGTGGTCAAGAACAACCCAACCGTCAAGGATAGGCATAGCAATGTCGAGGATAATCGCATCCGGTTTGTATTGGTGTGCTAGTCTTAACCCGATTTCTCCATGAGCCGCAACTAACATTTTAAAGCCTTGGCTGTGTCCGAACTCCACCACAATTTGACTGAAAACTGTGTCATCTTCAATGACTAATAAGATGCGATCGCCTGCCACAATCTGATCCCGATCATCCAACAGCGAACTCGAATTGAGAACGGGTTCTAAAGGGGAAGTATGGGTTGTCGATGAATGCAATGGAGCTATCTCAGGGACGGGCTGGAGTGTGGGTTCTTGATAACTTTGGGGTAGATAAAGCGTGAAGACGCTCCCCTTTCCGAACTGACTCGCCAGGGTGATTTTACCCCCCAGTAATCGTGTAATCTCGCGGCTAATGGACAAACCCAACCCTGTGCCCCCATACTTGCGGGAAGTGGTGCCATCAGCCTGCTGAAAGGCTTCAAAGATGACTTTTTGTTTACTGGCTTCAATTCCAACACCCGTATCGCTAACGGTAAAGGCAATCACCTGTTTTGATTGGTTGAGGGTTTCGAGATCCATTCCCCATCCCTGAGTCACGGGTGCTACAGATAATCGAACTTCTCCCTGTTCTGTAAATTTAAAGGCATTGGAGAGCAGGTTTTTTAGAATTTGCTGAAGTCGTTTGACATCGGTATAAATCGTTCGGGGTAAATCCGAATGGAAATCGACGATGAATTTTAAGTGACGTTCTTGGGCGATCTGGCTAAAGGTACGCTCAATAAAGTTCTTTAGTTCGGATAAGGGTAAATGTTCTTGCTGGATGGATATTGTTCCAGATTCTATTTTTGCTAGGTCAAGAATATCATTAATTAAGGCTAATAAATCTGTTCCGGCTGAATGAATAGTTTCGGCATATTCAACTTGTTTTTCATTCAAGCTACCATCAGGATTTTGACTCAATAATCGAGCTAATAATAGTAAGCTATTCAGAGGAGTTCGCAACTCATGGGACATATTTGCTAGAAACTCAGATTTGTATTTAGAGGTGAGCGCCAGTTGAGTTGCTTTTTCTTCTATTGCTAATCGAGCCAGATCGATTTCTCGATTCTTGCGTTCTACTTCTTCATTTTGATTGGAGAGTAATTTGGCTTTATCTTGTAATTCTTCGTTGGTTTTTTGCAGTTCCTCTTGTTGGTTTTTCAACAGTTCTTCTGAGGTCTGTAAGGATTTGGCTTTTTGTTCGAGTTGTTTATTGGTTTCGGTGAGTTCTTTCTGTTGGCTCTGCAATTCTTCCGTTAAAGATTGAGATTGTTTGAGCAGTTCTTCGGTTCGCATTCCCGCCGCAATGGTATTTAAAACAATCCCAATACTTTCAGTGAGTTGATCTAAAAAGGTCAAATGAATTTCACTAAATCGATCAAAAGATGCCAGTTCCGTAACTGCGGTGACTTGTCCTTCAAATAGAATCGGTAATACAACCACATTTAAGGGCGGTGCTTCCCCTAAACCCGAACTAATCGTAATATAGTCACGGGGAACGCGAGACAGTAAGATGCGCTCTTTTTCTAAGGCACATTGACCGACTAAGCCTTCTCCTAAATGAAATCGATTAGCTAAATGTTGCCGTTCATTAAAAGCGTAGGTACTGAGAAGTTTCAGGTACGCGCTCGATCCTGACGCATCCATGAGATAAAACACACCATGTTGGGCGGACACCAGAGGAGCCAATTCGGAGAGAATTAATTTGGATACGGTTTCTAAATCTCGTTGTCCCTGCAACATTCGGGTAAACTTGGCTAAATTCGTCTTCAGCCAGTCTTGTTCGGTGTTCTTCTGGGTTGTTTCGCGGAGGTTGGCAATCATCTGGTTGATGTTGTCTTTCAAGACAGCCACTTCACCTTGAGTATCAACCGCAATTGATCGGGTTAAGTCACCTCTGGTAACTGCGATCGCAACTTCCGCAATGGCTCGGACTTGGGTGGTTAAATTCGCGGCCAGTTCGTTCACATTGTCGGTTAAATCGCGCCACGTCCCCGACGCTCCAGGAACTTTCGCCTGACCGCCTAATTTCCCTTCAATACCCACCTCACGGGCCACCGATGTTACCTGATCGGCAAACGTGGCCAAGGTATCGATCATCTCGTTAATCGTATCTGCGAGGGTTTCAATTTCTCCCTTGGCTTCTAAAACCAGTTTGCGTTTCAAATCCCCGTTAGCTACGGAGGTAACAATTCGCGCAATCCCCCGCACCTGGGCTGTTAAATTACTTGCCATCAAGTTGACGGAATCAGTTAAGTCTTTCCAGGTGCCTGCGACTCCTCTTACCTGTGCCTGTCCCCCCAGTTTTCCTTCCGTACCTACTTCTTTGGCAACCCTTGAGCCACTCCCCGCGATAAATCAGCGGGGATTCAGGCTAAGAATTAGAGTTAACTTTTCGCTCTTTAATAGCTATCTGGTTAACTGTTCCCAGCTTCATGCAGAACTGCTCTGAGGGTGAATGACTCAGCCTACTTTCGGACGCACCTAATTGTTCGCAGTTTATCTGAAATACCTTCCATGCCTGCATTAAGATTGGCTCCAACCTTTCCCACTCACTTTGAGCAAGATGCAATAAAAGGTTATCTTCGTCATTGACAAATCTACTCAGATATGCAGAGAATAAATCTCTGTGCATCACTACACCTGTCACATCATAAGCCCCAGTAGCTGTTTCACCCCATACCACTGGCGCCGGTTGTCACCCTGCTGGTTGTCGCTTCTGGATTTTGCCTTGGGGCTGATTTCTTTGCCATTTAGGGACGAATAGCGGTTTTGTAGCTGCATAAAAGGTAAGTTTTTGGTATAAATGCTGTTGTCAAGTAAGTAGGGCGAAGCATTCCACCGATAGCCTTTGCTAAAACCCAGGAGTTAATAGCGGAATGCTTCGCCCCTACCAGGTGCTGGTGTCCCCCACAGTTTTGGGGGGTCAGCCCCCTCTCTCCCTCCCCAGATTTCCCAAAGCGCCAGCGCTACTACCTCCTGCCTGTTGATTTAGAGTCACAGTGTAACTCAATCAAAGCCGATATTGACCAATGTGATTAAATTTTTATTAAAAAATCATCTCACCCAGATATTTACCCAAAAAATAGATTAAAATTACCCTCACAAATTTACGTAAAAATACTCATGCTAATGACCTTAAGTCTCGAATAACACCGAAAAATTACAGTTGTCATTGGTGATTGGTCAAAAGTCCCTTGTCCGAAGGTCCCTTGTCAAATGACTTTTGACAAATGACAAAAATAAACTCCAATCCCCCTGAATTAACCTACCATGCGTCTGGATATCGAAACTTTTACGGTTCACAAACGCTTTCCTCTGACCATCAGTCGTGGCACTACCGCCCAAACTACTAATGTCTGGGTGCGGGTCAGCTCTGATGGCATCGAAGGCTGGGGAGAAGCGTCGCCATTTTCCGCTTCTGGAGCATTACAATCCACAGAGGCTATATTTGCCGCTTTGCAAGCAATTGCCCCAGTAGCGGCACAGTGGCATCCCTTAGATAGGCAGCAAATAGAGACATTTTTGCTCGAGCATAACGTCCCCTCGGCAGCCAGAGCGGCTCTAGATGTGGCCTTTCTTGAGCAAAAGTCTCTCAAGCACCGCTGACACCAGCGATTCTCCTCTTGGAGGAATGATGACCCCCTGCATTCCCTCCGTCCCTCCGAGGCCCTACGCCTGCTGGTGATTTAGTCCTCTTTCCAGAGATATCCCATTGACCATTTAAACAGCAAGCTACTGTCAGCTTGTTAGCTAAATATTTCACCATTTTACAGGATTGTTCCATTATCATAGAAATAAACATTTGTCAAGGTATTTTGGCTTAATTTACCAAATCTTTAAAATTATCTGGTGCCTGATGGCGGGGACAAGCCCCTGCCCTTGAGAATATTGTCAATATCCTCCCGGAAACGTTTATGTTTTTTTTGTGAAGATACCGTATAATCATTGACATGGCTGGTGGGGGAGGTTAGGATGTTGCCATTGGTTGATAGACCAAGGTTCGCCAAACCCACTTATGATATCAAGCCCTACTGCTTCGTTTATGAATAACTGGGGGGCAACCACACTTTGGTTCCCCCTACCGTAGGGGCAATCCCCCTGTGGTTGCCCCGGAATGATCCGAACGATACCCTTGGACTTGATATTACTTAGTCAACCAGAACTTTGTAGTAGAGTCCAAAATTATGATTAATCAGAACCTCAGCAAAAAGCTATCAGTAGCTGCCCTGGGAGCAGCAGTTGTCACTTTAGGAACAGTTGGTTCAGCAGAGGCTTCTTCCTTTGTCAGAGGTAGCATTACGAACCCTACCCCACAAACCACCACGGTTGATTATTGGAATTTCACTGTGAATACAGCCGGTACAGTCGCGATAGATGTTCTGGCACGTAGTTTTGACTTCGGAAACGGAGCCTCTGCTCTGGACTCCCAAATTTATCTTTTCAACAATGATGGTTCCCTAGACTCCAGCGATTTCATTACCAGCAACGACGATTACTATAGTAGTAGTGGATACTCGGATGGATCAACATCTGGTCTGGATTCCTATTTATCGCGGTTTTTGAATCCAGGAAATTATACATTGGCGATTTCTGATTTCTATTTTAGCCTGAGCGAGGCTATTGCTGGGATTCAGACGGACAGCAATTTCATCTATGGGCCAGGAGACTACCAAATCAGTTTCACTGGCGATGTCAGAATCGCTAGCGTGCCCGAGCCTGGTACTGTGTTGGGTCTGATGGGTTTAAGTGCTTTCGGTGCGGGTTCGATGCTCAAGCGCAAACATCAGCATAAAGCATGAGAAAAATCATCGCTGAATCATCTTAACTGATTTTTCTAGTAATAAGCATTATAAAGTTGTCTCGCTGCTTGAAAACGGGACAATAATTCTGATTCTTGCTTGCTGTCTACGAGTAAAGGAATTTCGGTAATGAACACCGTTGCTGTACTCCGTACCAACTCGCATCACCCCCAACTCGGTTTTTGGCTTGTTGCTCTATATTATACTAAACTGTGTGAAAATTGTGGTTCAAAATAATATTGACGGCGGTTAAAACCGATCGTGTCGCGTTTCCACCCCGCAATAAATTGACGGGGCTACCACGCGACCGGATGCAGAAGGTGTTTTTTAGTTCCAGAATTTCTCCTTTGACATCTACTGTGACTTTCTTGGAGAGATCCCCATTAGCTACAGCCGTTGTCACTTCGGCAATATTCCGCACTTGGGCTGTGAGGTTGCCTGCCATTAAATTAACTGAATCGGTTAAATCTTTCCAGGTTCCCGCAACACCTTTAACTTCTGCTTGACCTCCCAGTTTCCCCTCTGTTCCCACTTCCCGTGCTACCCGTGTCACCTCAGAGGCAAAGGAACTCAACTGCTCTACCATCGTGTTAATGGTCTGGGTTGTCTGGAGAAATTCTCCCTTGAGTTGTCTGCCATCAATATCTAAAGGAATAATTTGGGATAAATCACCATTAGCCACAGCCCGAATCACCCTGGCGGTTTCTGCCATGGGCTGCACCAAGTCGCTAATCAACATATTGATGGAGTTAATCGCGTCCATCCATTGGCCATTCGCATTATTAACGGTAGCTCGTTGGGTGCTTTTGCCCTCTTTCCCGACTACCGTACTGATACGCTCAAACTCTTCCACCATGCGTTCGTTGCGCTCAATAATATCGTTGAGTTTGTCGGCGACTTTGCCCGCTAACCCCGTTTTATTGATCGGCATTCGCACCGAGAAATCCCCCTTCTCAAAGGCATTGAGGATTTCAAGCAGTTGGGAGACATCCAGATCGTCGGTGTTGGGAGGGAGAGATGTAGTTACCATAATGGCTGGGTGGTGGAAAAAGGATAAGTAACTTGATCGCGGGATTAACTCTCACGATTTCAGCGTTAATAAAAAGTTTTTATGATTAATCCATTGTTGAGAGGCGATCACCCTTCAAATGGAAGTAGAATTGAGTAAAATCACTCAGCTTACTGATGGGAAACAAAAATATTAAAACTAGGACGCAGCTATCTACAACTTGCTCAGAAATGCTAGATCGATTAGCCCACGATATCACTGTATGGTTGTAGCATATACATATTTTGGCTTTTTTGTCAATACCTGAGCCTTTTAACCTTATTTTTCAGCTAGAGATTTGTATTTTCTTTTCCCGTCACCAGAATGTTTATTTTTTGTGGTTTAAAGAGGAGTAATCAGACTGTTAACGGGAAATCAATTTAAGATTGAAGTTTAGCTTTCGGACGCAAAAACTTCACAATTGAATATAAATCTGGGTCAGTTTTAGCTTCCTCCCGATAACGGGAATTTAGATCAATAGCCTGTTCTAAATGTTCAACAGCTAATTCCGTTTGACGTTGTTGAGCGTAACTAAGGGCTTTATTATAGTAAGCATCGGCATAATCAGGCTTTAATTCTAAGGCTCGATCTAAACTTTCTACAGCTTCTTTTCCCCGTTTTAACTTAATTAAAACATAACCTCGATAATTCCAGGCTTTAGAATTATCAGGATCAAATTCAATGGCTTGATCAAAAGATGTCATCGCATCAGAATAACGTTCAATGGCTTGTAACGCCATCCCCCGATTTAACCACGCCACCCCATCTTCGGGTTTGACTTTCACCGCTTGATCAAAGGCTTCAAAAGCATCTTGATGTTTTTGTAATTTACCATAACTTACGCCTAAATCCACCCAAGCTTGATGATAATCGGGTTTAATTTCTAAGGCTTTTTTATAGGATGCGATCGCTTCATTTTGACGTTTTAATCGACTTAAAGCCATGCCTCGATTTAGCCAAGATCGATAATCATTCGGTTGTAATTCTACAACTTGATGAAATGCTCCTAAAGCCTCTTCATAACGTCCTTCTGCAAACAAGACATTCCCCTGTTGTACAAAATCTTCAATATTTAAAAACAACTCCGGTTTATTCACTTTTAACCGTTCTAATTGCTCCGTAATTGTTTCCATTTTTTGCATCATGTCTGATACCGCCGATTCCACTAAAGCAGTGGGAGAAATTGCGGCTAATTCCTTAAGAATTTCATCTTTTCTTATTAAGGCTTCCGACTGCATCGCCACTAATTCTTGGTAAATTCCGGCTTTTTGAGTATTAGCATCCGCTTGAACTTCTGTTAACTGTTCCGTTAACATCGTATCAAATTTATCCAATTTCTTAAAGGTAGAATCCTTGCGGGTTTGTAAATCTCCTCTTAACTGTTCAATTACCCCATTAACATCTTGATCAAACTTCTCTAACCGTTGAACAATTCGTTCTTTTTGGGTTTTCCATCCCGCCTGACTATCGGCAATAATCCCAGCATATTCGGCTTCTAATTGTTGTAATCGTTGTAACTTTTCATCCACCTGGCTTTGGACTTGTTGTTGATAGGTCGCGAGTTGGGTTTCCGCTTGTTGTTCTAACTGTTGAATGCGTTGGAGTTTCTGCTCCATTTGTCCCTGAATTTTACCTTGAGAATCAGAGAGTTTTGTAACAGCATCATTGCCAAATTTCTCTAAATTTCTCAAAGCTAAATCAATTTGTTCCTGAGCTTTTTGTTCAGATTTAATCCGAATTTCTTCTAATTGGGGTGCAAAGTCCGTTTCATATCGTTCTAAACGAGCAAATACCCGATCTTTTTGGGTTTCGGCTTGTTTTTGCAGTTGGGATAACTCTTGAACTAATTCCGCTTCAATTTGTTGTAAATTCTTGCCAACGGTATTTTTTTGTCCTTGAACATCCGTTTGCCAACCGGATACCGTCTTTTTAAAGTCTGTACTCACTTGTTCTAAGGTTTGGAATAAGCGATCGCGTTGATGTTGGACTTGATATTGTAAATCCGATAATTGCGTTGTTAAAGCCGCTTCTGACTGTTTAAAATGTTCTAAAACCGTATTCTGCTGTTGATCCGCCTCTCCTTGTAATCCTGCCAAATGATTCGCGTAATTCGTTCCCAGTTGATCTAAATTTTGTAAGATCACATCCTGTTGATTACTGGCCCGGTTTTGTAACTCTGCTAATTGTTTAGAAAATTCAATTTCTAAGCGATGAATTTCCTGTTCCGCTTCTTGCGCTTCCTGTTGAAACTCTTGAATAGCTTGTTGACGAACCTGGGTTAATTCTGTTAACCATTCCCCTATTTGACTGCGATGGTCTCCTAATTCCTGCTGGAAATCATCAGCTTCTAAATGGAGATCTTGAGCAATCCGATCCGTTTCCTGAATCACCGCTTGCATTTGTCGATTTGCGGCTGCTATTTTTCCTTCTAAATCCCCTAATTCATTGAGATGATTTTTAACAATAATAGTAACTTCTCGGACAACAGAACGCCGCAATAACCATAATCCCACTAAGGTTGCTGCTAATAACACCCCTAACAGTGCTAATAACAAATTAAATAGCGTCATGGTCTGTTTAAAGGCCCGTTGAGCTTCCGCTTGAACCTGTTCTTGTAAACGCTGCTGTTCTCGCAGTTGTTCGAGTTCCTGGCTATCCTTGGGGGACAGGGTTTCGGTTGGAGTTGTGGGTTTTGGTGCTGGAGGCTTCGGGGGTTGAGACTGAGCAACGCTAACTCCCGCCGACATTAATACTAAAGTCAGGATAACGCTGCTGCGGGATACCCACGCCAAAAAATTAAGGCGCGTATCAGAGATGACCTCAGCCTCAAACCGTTGATGCTGTTGCGTGAATAGCTTTGTCTGTTTAACCAAGTCCGAGTTCTCCAACCCATCCTTTATAGTTTGACACATTTCGGGTTTGGGTTGACTGAAAATCAGTTATCAGTTATCAGTTATCAGTTTTTCTGGTTCCCAGGCTCCAGCCTGGGAATACTATATTGAGGCTCTGCCTCTATTATTTATTGGTTGCAGAGAGAGCCACCTTTTTAGTATTTCTAAGTGGAACCTAGAAACGATAGAAAATATGTTTTCTTACCACATCACAACTCGCTGTAATAATCGTGAGTTTCGTCTGACTCGTTTAGAATGCCGAGAAGTGTTTCTCTATGCAATTAAAAAAGTATTGATTAAATATCCGTTTAAACTTTATGCGCTGTGCATTATGAGTAATCATGTGCATTATCTGATGGAACCTGCTCAACCTCAAGATTTACCTAAGATTATGCACTTTCTGAACTGGTATACTGCTATGTGTTTTAATCGAATGTTAAATCGGACAGGACATTTCTGGGAGAAACGTTACCATAAAACGGCGTTTGAAAATACGGATACAAAACGGGCTTTAAATACATTACGGTATATTCATGCTAACCCAAAAGCTGCGGGGATGCAGTCGGGTTTTTTTTATGATTTTAGCAACTATGGAACCCATGACCGCTTAACAGATGATGGTTTAACTCAATGGCATCCAGCGTTTTTATCCTTGGGAAAAACCTTGGAAGAATGTGCAACGAAATATCGGGGTTTTTGTAAAAAATATCGCCCAAAACCTAAACCGGAACGGCGCTGTCATTGGGGAAGTAAACTTTTACCGAAAATTCTTAAGGGGAAAAAACATAAAAAATCCCCTGGACAGTTAACCCTTCCTTGGGACACTTGGGAACCTCCCGATGAGGAAATTCGAGCAGTGGCTAAAAAATTTGTTCTCGCTAACTGCTATGACCCTAATTATGCCCGTCAGTTCTTTGAATTTGACCCTTAAAGAGGCGTATTCCCCCCTAACAGGTAACGAAATGCTGAAATAACGAAAATTGGGTGAAACAAACCCCCAAAAACTCGACTTGACAAAGGGCTGAAATTGTTATAGATTACAGCTTACAGTTCTTGACGCGAGAGAAGAAGACCCAGATTGGACCAGTTACAGGGAGGTTAGGGAGGTGGCCAACTTATTTGTCCCACAAACTGCCTTCTCTTTCTTCGCCCCACGCGATCACCCAGCTTACATTCTGTTTCATAGTCTACCTTACCCCCAACTTCCAGCCAAATCTTTTTCTGGACACTGAAGCCAAAGCGGGACTTACTGTATTTTACCCATAACTGATCAATCGTGCGTAAATCCTCACAGGGGAAATTATTAATCGAGTCTATATTTAGCCACCCTTCCTCCTCTCTCCCTGCCACCTGAAGCATCACTCTGGCAGTTTCCAGGTCTGCTTCTTTCCACTGTCCTGCTGCGAGAAGTTGTTGCAATTTCTGATATCGGGATGGAACGGTTTCCAAATTATCAATCAATATTTCTAACCATTCTTCCACCGACTGAGGACGTTTATCGGGTTGTATTTCTAACCCCTTCATCACCGCTTCATGGACTCTATTACTAACATTAACAACTTGATTTAAAGGTTTTAAAACATCTCGACCCATTCCAGTTCTAACAAAAACAGGCGGTGGGACTTGATTTGTTAACAAACAATATAACGTCGCACTCAAACCATAAACATCTGTATATTCGCCACGTTTTGCTTGTTCATAGTATTGTTCAAGAGGAGCAAATCCATCACTCACAACATTAGTATGGGTTTGAGTTCTATTAGGAATAAATTCTCTGGCAATACCAAAATCAATTAACACCGCTTCGGTTTTTCCTTCCCGCTTCATAATATTCTGGGGTTTAATATCTCGATGCAATAGCCCCTTATCATGAACAACTGTTAAAGCATTACCAATTTGTTGAATATATCGTATCGCTTCCGCTTCGGGAAATGCACCCTTTTCCTGCACTAACTCCCAGAAGTCCTTTCCTGCTATATATTCCATTTCAATACAAGGTAAAGATCCCTCCCAAAAAACATTACCAATTTCCACAATATGGGGATGGCGGCAAACGGCGAGTCTGATAGCTTCTCTTTCAAACTTCCGTAAATATTCAGGGTTATCGAGGTACTTATCCAGTAAGGTTTTGAGGGCAATATATTGTCCTTTGGGGTTTCGCGCTAAATAGGTGATGCCAAACCCGCCTTCCCCCAGTTTTTTAATAATTGTATAGCGATCGCCATAAAGTGTTGTACCGGGTTGCCAAGCCATATTTTTTGAAATTGATCACTATTGTAATTATGCCATATTGATTGACTGAAAATATTACCTATTATTTTATTATTAGGATTTTAGCGATCGCTTTTCCCCCCGTAGTGAGTCCTTCAGGACTCTTATCCCCCGTAGTGAGTCCTTCAGGACTCTTAGCCCTAAAGGGCTTACTACATTTTAGCCCTAAAGGGCTTACTACGATTAGTTATTAATGGTTTTTTGGGGCTGTTCAATAACAGGTGGAGAGGGGGAAGGTGTCGGAGGTGAACTGGGTTTGAACAATGCCACCCAAGTACCAATCATTCCTAAAATCCCTGCTATTGCGGCTACAATTGTCCAAAATAGTACAGGTTCAATTTGAGGTAAAACTAGATTTTGATGCCCAGAAGGGAGAAATTTTAACCACTCGTTGATGGTTTGAGGTCTGTCTTCCGGGGCGAGTTTCAACCCTTCTAAAATAGCGGTATTGGTGCGATCGCTAATTTGAGAATTTAGTTGTTTGGGTGGAATGAGTTGGGCTTTTTGTAAACTCCGATCCATTGCACTAGCCGGAATAGTTCCAGTTAGTAAAACATACAAAGTTGCCGATAAAGAATAAACATCCGTATAGGGCTTTTGTTCACTATCAACATGATACAATTCCAAAGGTGCAAAACCATCGGCAGTTGAGGCTTTAACTGTTGTTAAAGGATTATCAAACCCTCGCGCTAAACCAAAATCAATTAAGACAACTTCCGATTTCCCAGCGCGTAAAACAATATTAGCAGGTTTAACATCTCGATGTACAAATCCTTTTTCATGCACACAAGTTAAAGCCGAACCAATTTGTCGAATATAGTCTAAAGCAACGGATTCGGGTAATATTTTATTAGGCAGATGTTCGAGAGTTTCTCCGGCAATATGTTCCATAGCCAAACAAACGCGATCGCCTTCTTTAAAAGACTCTTTAAGTTTAACAATATGGGGATGTTGGCAATGGGCTAATTTAGTTGCTTCTTGCCAGATTTTATCCTCTAAACGCTTGAGATCCGAGGGAATTAATTGATTGATTAAATCATCACTCAAGGTCTTGATCACACAGGTTTGGCCCTGTTTATCCCTAGCTAAATAGGTGATCCCAAACCGTCCCCGTCCCAATTCTCTAATAATCGTATATTGTCCGTTGCGTAACTGTTCCCCTGATTGCCAGCCCATCGCTCAATCCTTCTGATAAAATTATCGGGATCCCACGTCAAAAAATCAAGACGCTTATAAGACTGTGTAGAGACGTGCCATGGTACGTCTTATCTAGTGTACTATTTATTTCCCTGTTCCCTGTTCCCTATCTTCTGATAATGACCGAGAATCGTTAAACTTAATCCAAATAATCCTAATGATAAGGATACGGCGATGGCTGTAACTAAAATCATGGGTTGCGTCGCTTGGCGAACGGCGATCGCACAAAGTGCCCACATAATCACAAAAGGATAAGCCATTTCATCCCGTTCTATGATTAAAATCGCGGCTAATGTTCCTGCAATGATTAATAAAATTGCTGTCCAGAGTTCGGGTGAAATTCCTCCCCCTGTCCATTGCCAATTTTCTAACACTAAAGCCACATTAACAATCGTGGCAACAGTAATCCAACCGAAATAAATACTAATGGGAATATCGACACACCAGCGTTCTTTTTTTGAAACTCTAACTTTACCAATATTTAACCGTAAATATCCCACTATTAAGGAATTTAAAATAGCCAACATTGCCCCTAGGGACAGAAAAAACATTTGATATTGAAATAAAAATACCCAGACAATCTGGGCAATACAAGCTAAAACAATGGAAAAACCTAATTTTTGTAATCGAGGATTTTCACGGTTTTGAGGTAAACCTTGATATCCCGCAAACGCAAATAATCCTACATAAATTAAACCCCAAATTGCAAAGGCATAATTAGCCGGAATAATTTTAACATTCCTAAAAATAGTATTAGAAATTTCTCCAATGGTTAACCCATTAAAAGGAGCTATATTCGCTAATACGTTAATTCCGAAGGCGGCTAAAATTGCAGTGATATTTGCCCATTGTCTGACCGAGTTAAAATTAGAGTCAGGAGAATTAGTCTGCATTGCTCTTGAAAAATATAGCAGGGAATAGGGAACAGCTTACAGTTAATATGAAATCCAATTATAGATGCTACAGATGATCCTTCCTAACCCCCCTGTAGAGACGTGCCATGGCGCGTCTCTACTAGCCATGCTTAGTCTCTACAGGGGGGAATTTGTAGCATTCTTTTCAGGATTTCATATAAGCTGTGAAAGGGTTTTAGGATTGAGACCTGTCCTAGTAGCGTTATAGAAACGACTCTAACAAAAAAAATTTAGAGACACGATAAATCGCGTCTCTGAATCTGCTTTAATCGACTTTGAGCCGTTAACGATGAATGTTATTCAACGCCTTGGGACACCGAGGGACGAGAAATCCGACGGTTTAATTTCGGTTTAGAAGTCACTAATTGAGCTTCTTCCTCCTGAGCATCAAAGTCAGAATCTAACCAACTGGGGCGAGTTTGATCGTAAGCCAGTTGTAAGGCGGCGGCGGCGATCGCATGAGGATCATATTCCTCACCCAATTGCGCCACAATCGGTAAGAAAGAAGCCACCCGTTCGCCGGATAACGCTTCCCGCACCCGTCCTTGCAGACGTTCAATATAACGGGCTTCAATTTGCGAACGCTTAGGAATAGATAACACCGTAAAGTTATGGCGCAAATGACGCTCAATTAACCGCAGTTTCCGGCGATCAATCGGTTGAATCAGCGTAATCGCAATCCCATCCCGTCCGGCGCGACCTGTCCGACCAATGCGGTGAACATAACTTTCCGCGTTATCGGGTAAATCGTAGTTAATCACGTGGGTAAGATGATCTACATCTAATCCCCGTGCCGCAATGTCGGTCGCCACAATCCACCGTACTTGACGACGGCGGAAGCGTTGCAGCAGTCTTTCCCGTTGGGCTTGGTTCAAGTTGCCATGATATTCATCCACACTATGACCCGCCGATTGCAGGAATGTGGTTAACTCCGCAGCCGCTTGTTTGGTGCGGACAAAAATAATCGCCGATTCTGGATCTTCTAATTCTAAAATCGGTTGCAACGCCCGGGCTTTTGACCAGCCACGGGGAGCCATATAAGCACGTTGTTCAATGCGTTTGGGAGTGGCTTTGGGATTTTCGGCTTTAATGGTGACTGGATTTTTCAGGAATTTCTTCACCAGTTTCCAAATCGAAGGCTCCATCGTCGCAGAGAAAAACGCCGTTTGACGTTCTTCAGCTACAGATTCAAGAATTTTTTCCACATCTTGAATAAAGCCCATGCTTAACATTTCATCGGCTTCATCCAACACTAACCACTTAATCCGGTTTAATTTTAGATCGCCGCGATTGAGTAAATCTAAAATCCGTCCCGGTGTCCCAACGACAATTTGAACGCCTTGTTGTAAGCGTTGAATTTGTCGCTCAATGGACTGACCACCGTATACGGTTAACACATACAAGTTGCGATCATCGGTCATTTTCCGAATCGCTTCTTTAACTTGCATGGCCAACTCACGAGTTGGGGTCAGGATTAACGCTTGTACGCCTTTCGCACTTGTGTCTAGTTGCTCCAGAATGGGCAATGAGAAGGCGGCTGTTTTGCCCGTCCCGGTTTGAGCCAGTCCCACCACATCACGTCCAGCCAATATATGGGGAATTGCCTCGACTTGAATGGCGGTAGGTTCAGAAAAGCCTATTGTTTCCAGATAACTCGCTCGTTCTTCGGAAATTCCTAAGCTTGCAAAAGATGGACTCATTAATTCTCCTGTCTATGTGTTTTAGCCCGGTTCCTGACCTTGCCCTATTCAGTCGAGACACTGTTTACTACGATGCAGAGGTTTATTGGTTTTGCTATAACGCTTGACGTAGCTCTCTACAAAAGTTGAGTTACGTTGTCTCAGGGGCATCTTGGAACCTAATTACATTCCAAGGTCTTCAAAGTTCCTGAAGTCACTCTTAGTCACAACCTTTGAGGTTGTCTAGTCAATCAGACCCTTTAATAGACCATCTCTCTCTAGGATAACGCTTAATATTCAGAAACATAACAACAAATTTCTTAAAATTTGCCGCGATTTCTTTAAATTAGCTGACGGTTGAGGGTTAACCCTCAATTGACAACCTATTCTAGGACGTACCCATAGAGATCATAAATATCGGCGTCGGTGATTTGGACTTTGATCAGTGAACCTAAACGAGCCTCGCCTTCAATATAGACTAACCCGTCTACTTCGGGGGCGAAACGAGATGAACGACCAATGAGTTCACCAGTTTGCGGCTGTTGTTGTTCAATGAGAACGTCTACGACCTGTCCGATGGATTTTTGATTTTGTTTCAAGGAAATGGGTTGCTGTACCTGCATTAAGGCATCCCGACGCGCCTCCATAACCTCTTGCGGTAGTTGATTGGGTAACTGATAAGCTGGGGTTCCTTCTTCGGGAGAGAAGGTAAACACGCCAACGTGATCAAATTCGTGGCGTTGCACAAATTCCCGTAGGTGTTCAAAGTGTTCCTCAGTTTCCCCTGGAAAGCCAACAATAAAGGTGGTACGCAGTACCGCATCTGGGATGGCGGTTTTCAGTTTTTCAATAATCTGATCGTTGACTCGTCCTTGCCAAGGACGGTTCATCGCCCGTAACACATCGGGGTGTGAATGTTGTAGCGGTAAATCTAAATAAGGTAAAACGTTCGGGGTGTCTTGAATTGCTGCAATTACGTTTGGGGTTAGCCCCGTTGGATAGGCATAGTGCATCCGTATCCAGGGAATATCAACTTTTCCTAATGCCCTTAATAATTCTGCCAGTTTGGGTTCACCGTAGAGATCTAGTCCGTAGTTGGTGGTAATTTGGGAAATGAGTATTATTTCCTGAACCCCTTGATCGGCTAATTGCTGGGCTTCAGTAACAATTGATTCTATAGTACGCGATCGCTGGTTTCCGCGCAAGTGGGGAATAATACAAAAGGCACAGCGATAGTCACAGCCTTCTGCGACTCGCAAATAGGCAACCCCCTCGCTAGTGGTACGATAACGAGGAACGGTTTCATCGGCAATATAGGTGGGTTCGGCCGAAATTTCTTTAACTCGTTCTCCCTGTTCGACCCGTTTGATCACATCGACAATTTTATGATAATCTCCGGTTCCCACCACCGCCACAGCTTCGGGGAGTTCGTCTAAAAGTTGTTCTTGGAAATGCTGCGCCATACAGCCTGTGATCACAATTTTTTTCTTGGCATCCGCTAATTCTACTAAGGTGCGAACGGATTCTTCCCGCGCGGCTTCAATAAAACTACAGGTATTGACGATAACGTAATCGGCTAATTCTTCGTTAGAATCAACTTGATAGCCTGCTTGTACCAGTAAACCGAGGATATGTTCGGAGTCAATGCGATTTTTTTCGCAACCAAGGTGAGAGATCGCAATCGTTGGCTGAGTTGCCATTCTAATAAAATTCTATCTAAAGATTACACAACCAGCCTTATATTATACCACATCTTTTAAGATTTTACTCAAACTGTCATCATCATTATAATTCGTAGGGTGTGTAAGCGCAGCGCACGCACCCCTAGAGAGATTAACTTGAAAGGTTTAAGAAATATACCTATAATCTACTTAGGATAATACTTGCACGGAAAAATAAATTACTTCTCTGGACGGATGACATCAATCAACTCTTTCTCCAAAGATAGATTTATGAGTTAGGCGTGATTATGCGTTGTCTATTCTGTCCTTATCAATTACATCAAGATAAAACCGCAGCGTTTGAGAAAATTACTGATATTATTCATCTCCTTGATTCTGCCCAAGATGCCTCGGAAGATGCAACAGCACAGCATTTAATCAATCAAGCAGTTGATCGGTTATATGATCTGAGAATCCATACTAATAATTCAGGAACCTGTGTAGAACAGTGTTCTCTTTGTCCCTATTAAAATATATTCTTCCTCCTGATAATATCAATCCCTGTTTCCTGTTCCCTGTTCCCTAGTGCTATAACATAGAGAGATTAAAATTGACGGGCTGATCGCATTTTAGGCGGTATTTTCTCAAAAATCAGGAGGTTTAGTGTGTTCTTAAAGCAAATTTTATTACTCGGAACCGTTTTATATTTAGGTGTGGTTGTCCCTGCACCCGTCAACGCGCAATCTGTTCCAGAACCCCAATTACAATTATCTCAACAAGCGGTTCCTGAGCAGAAACGTCAACTGATTAAGGAATTAATTGAACTGACAGGAGGCGAAAAAATGTTTCGCAATGTCAGTCAAATTACAGCCGTACAAATGCAACAAGAGATTAATGGAATTTTACAATCGATTATTCCTGAATCATCGGGGATTTCAGAAGCCAAAAAAGAAGAAATGATCAATACAATCAATGAAGATATGAATCGCATTGTTAGCCAATATAATCAGCGATTAATGGAACAACTTGATTTTAATAAAATTATGGAAACGGTTTATTATCCCCTTTATGATAAATATTTTACCGAAGAAGATTTGCAAGCCATGATTGATTTCTATAATACCCCAACGGGTAAAAAAACGATTACTGTCATGCCAGAACTATTGGTAGAATCGATGCAACGAGTCTCGCAAATTATTCAACCTCAAGCCATCCAAATTTTTAAAGAAATATTTGAACAGGAAATTGAGCGTTTTAATTCTAAATAGGCTGAATATTGATTAAATGTGCTGTTATGATTGGTATGGGGCTCAGGGGTATTTTATTTTCTCCCTGAGCTTCTTCCTTTCCTGTGTCTTCTATCAAAAGCTATATTAAGTTAAATCAGCAGGTGTGAGGGATCTGATTCAATAGATACAGATGGAAACCCCGGTTTCTCTTAGAGAAACAAGATACATTTTCAACCCAGTATACTTAAGGTGGGATAGCCAGCCAGAAAGAAAGACCTATGAATTCCTTATTTTTTAGATTTGCAACATTTGGACTGTTCTCTGTTGGAGCCTTGATTCATGTCCCGGTTGCCAACGCCAGTGTCTCAAAAACAATTTCGATTTTACCTCAATCCTCAGTTCCCTCTGCCGATTTTATCTCCAATTCAGGTGATTCCCGCCTTATTTTGGCTCAAGATGCAACGGAAGAAGAAACCAATATTCAAGTGTATGAAAAGGCTAGTCCGGCTGTCGTTTCCATCGATACTGAAAAAACCAATGGCAGTGGAACGATTATTAGTCCCGATGGTTTAGTATTAACCAATGCCCATGTTGTCTCTAGCGGGGGAACTGTCACCGTTACCTTAGCCGATGGTCGCAAATTAGAAGCGGAGGTGATGGCTTTTGGGGAAGATGGACTTGATTTAGCGGTTCTGAAAATTCGCAATGGGAGAAATTTACCCACTATTCCCATTGCAAGTCCTAATTCGGTGAAAGTTGGTCAACGGGCCTTTGCTATTGGCAACCCCTTTGGTCAATTCCAAAACACCTTAACGGTAGGAATTGTTAGCCGTCTCGATAAAGAGCGGAATTTAATTCAAACCGATGCGGCTATTAACCCTGGTAATTCCGGTGGCCCCTTACTCAACAGTGCTGGGGAATTAATTGGGGTGAATACCGCGATTTTTACACGGGGTCAAGGGGGGGGTAATATTGGCATTGGCTTTGCGATTTCCGTTGATAAAGTTCCCCCGTTTTTGCAAGCTGTTCGAGAGGGACGGGCACCGCGCACGGCTCCGCCAGAAACCCCGGCTTTTGAAACTCAAAATGCTAAACAAATTGAATTAAACGGGCCAGAAGTTACAGATACTTTGAAACAAGGGGATAAAGTTTTACCCGTTGATAATAGTTTTTATCATGTTTATGCTTTTACCGGAAAAGCGGGTCAACAAGTCACTATTGAAATGAATAGTAAGGAGGTTGATTCCTATTTAATTTTGTTAAGTGAAGATGGGAGTGAATTAGCTCAAGATGATGATAGCGGGGGAGAGAATAATGCAAAAATTAGTATTACTTTACCGACGGATGGGACTTATATTTTATTAGTCAATTCTTACGAAGCGGGAGAATCCGGCTCTTATCGTTTAAAGTTGAAAGCAACTGCATTTTCACCCAATGATCCTACAAAAGGTCTGATTTTAAATCAAGAAGGAGAATTAGAAAATACAGACTCGGTATTATCATCCGATGGTAGTTTGTATGACGAATATACCTTTGATGGACAGCAAGGTCAGTCTATTTTGATTCGTTTGGAAAGTCGGGATTTTGATCCCTATTTGGCATTATTTGACCCCCAGGGAAACTTAATTGCTGAAAATGATGATGCGAGTCGGTCAGAGAAAAACGCATCTATTCGAGTGACCTTACCTGCAACAGGTCGGTATCGTGTCGTTGTCAATGCTTATGATAAAACGGGTCGAGGTCAATATTTATTGACCGTTCGTTAACCCCTACATAATTCTATCTCAAGCCACCACCCCAATAGGGGGATTGACATAGACTAATGCTGAGGTTAAATCTGGTTCTGTTCCCCGCTACGCTGAGGTTTTTTATGCAAAAAATGTTAATTTGGACAACAACAATGGGTGTATTGATGTTGCTTCAAACTCCATTGTTGAATGTTCTGAATGTTTCTAAAATTGAATTCTTGAGAGGGTTAATACCTGAAAACGTTTTAGCTCAGGAAACACCCACTCCCCAACCTTCAGTAAGTCCGAGTCCTGTACCGGAGGTTGAAGAAACACCTGCACCCAACCCACCCACCCCAACCCCAACTCCTCAACCTTCTCCTACTGGAGCTCCCCCGACATCGACTCCTAATACTATGTTGTTAGATCAGCAGGGGGAATTGCAAGAGGGAGATAAGGTTTTACCTTCTGATAAAAGTTTGTATGATGAATACACCTTTGACGGACAACAAGGTCAACAAATTACGATTTCTTTAGAAAGTTCTGAGTTTGATACTTATCTGGCGGTTTATACCCCAGACAATCAATTACTGCAAGAACATGATGATATTAATCAAAATAATTCCAATTCTCAAATTACCGTCACGTTACCGAAAACAGGAACCTATCGCGTGATTGTTAATGCTTATGATAGCAAGGGGAAAGGAAAGTATTTGCTTAAAGTTCAGTAAAGTTTAGAGACGTGCGAAGGCGCGTCTCTTTTTCTTATAAGGCAATACTTTCTAACAAAACCCAGTGACGGTTATCAATAATTAATTGACTGACTTGTTCAAAGATTCCGCGACAATGATTGGTACTTTGTAATGCTAAGGCTTCATTTTTAATATAAACGGTCATTTTGGTTTCATTCACCGTAGAAGTTGCGGTATCAAACACCACCTCAGCAATAACTAATTCTTGCACGGTGACTTTCCCTAGGGCTTCCCGTGCAATAATTGAGCTTGGGGTTTGATAGGTGATCTCCAGATTACAAGATTCTAGGATATCAATCATCATCGGTCGTAGATCTTCAATCCCGACATTAACAATAAAAAATCCAGTGTAGCGGGCCATAGAGAACTCCAGAGGTGCGAGAGGCAATTTTGAGTCTAAAAAATTGAGGGTAAACTTAACCTCAGTGATTAAACCATTTCAACGATCATGGTCTATTCCAGACCTTATCATATTTAGAGAAGGTTTGAAATATCGGACGATGATTATTGATTTCAGGGGAGACTGTCAGCCGATGGGGGGAAAATTAATTGTGTTTGAAGGGGTTGAAGGCGGCGGAAAAACGACTCAGATGCAGAGGATTCAAGTTTGGTTGCAAACTGTGACGGATGCACCTGTGGTCATGACCCGCGAACCGGGGGGAACTGTCTTAGGCCAGGAGTTGAGACGTTTATTATTAGAATATCAGGGGGAAGAACTGATTCAAGATCGGGCAGAATTGTTAATGTATGCTGCCGATCGCGCTCAACACGTTGAGGGCTTTCTTAAACCGTTATTATACCAGGGAACGATTATTTTATGCGATCGCTACACAGACTCAACTATTGCGTATCAAGGCTATGGTCGAGGGTTAGATTTGAGTTTAATTGAACAATTGAATCACATTGCGACCCAGGGTTTAGAAAGTGATTTAACGGTATGGTTAGATGTGGATGTGGAACTGGGACTTGCCAGAACTCGCAACCGAGGTAAAATTGATCGCATGGAACAAGCCAGTCTGGAATTTCATCAGCGTGTAAAACAAGGGTTTCAACGATTAGCTGAAACTTATCCAGAGCGAATTGTAACGATTGATGGAACGTTAACGGTTGATGAAGTGACTGAAAAAATTCAATGGGTTTTAAGTCAAAAATTAATAGAATGGGGATTCAGGGTTTAATTAATACCAAATGAATGCTTTTTTTGATCGGTTAATTGAACAACAACCTGCTATTGAGTTATTAACACAAGTAGTAGCCCAAAATCGTATTGCTCCGGCTTATTTATTTGCGGGGGTGGATGGGATTGGTCGGACGTTAGCAGCGAACTGTTTTATTGAATTTTTATTGTGTCAAAATCTCGATAAAAAAGTTGATGAAAAACAAATTCGTTCTCGAATTCAACAAAGAAATCACCCGGATATTCTTTGGGTAGAACCCACTTATTTACATCAAGGAAAACGTCTGTCTGCAAAAGAAGCCGCGGAAGCGGGAGTGAAACGGAAAGCACCGCCTCAAATTCGCATTGAACAAATTCGAGAAATTAGTCAATTTTTAAGTCGTCCTCCCTTAGAAGCGTCTCGATTAATAGTAGTAGTTGAACACGCAGAATCGATGGCAGAATCCGCCGCCAATGGATTATTAAAAACGTTAGAAGAACCGGGAAAAGCAATAATTATTTTAATAGCACCGGGAATTGATTCGTTATTACCAACATTAGTATCTCGGTGTGCAAAAATTCCGTTTTATCGGTTAACGGATGAAGGCATGAAGCAGGTTTTAAAACAACAAAATTTAACGGATATTTTATCCCATACTGAAATTTTAGCAATGGCGCAAGGAAGCCCCGGACAAGCGATTTCCCATTGGCAACAATTACAAACTATTCCAGTAGAATTTTTAAATAAAGTTAAAAAACCTCCGTCTAATTTAAGAGCCGCTTTAGAGTTGGCTAAAGAAATTAGTCAAACCTTGGATAGTGAAGGACAATTGTGGTTAGTGGATTATTTACAACATTGTGATTGGCAAAACCAACAAAAAAAGGGAATCATTGATGATCAATTTTTAAAACAGTTAGAAAAAGCTCGAAAATATTTATTAAATTATGTGCAACCGCGATTAGTTTGGGAATGTACGTTAATGAGTCAATTTTTATCCTAACTTTTTATGACTGGAATTCTGGCTGACAAACAATTTCGTTTTCTTCTCAAACCTAGCGGTAATCTTAAATTGGCAAGGGGATTAAGATTAACTATCGCATTATCAGTTTCTCTCGCCGTTGGACAATTAACAGGTCATCCTGATGTCGGTTTTGCGGTCGGAATTGATAGTTTATTTTTTCTTCTGAGTGATGCGGGGGGATTTTATTCAACACGGGCAATTTCTTTACTATTTACGATTATAATTTCTACGGGATTAGTTACGTTAGCAACCTTAGTTTCCAATATTTTATTGTTTAAACTAATATTAACATTTTTCAGCTTATTTTTTGCCGGATATATTGCTGTATTTGGACATCCTGGGGTGTTGTCGGGAATTGTGATTGGCTTATTTACTTTAGTAACCTTATATTTACCTGCTGGAGGTTGGGAAATTGCGAGTGAAAGAGCGATGATTTGTCTGATAGCAGGAGGATGGACAATGATCTTGTGTTTAGGAATTTGGCCGTTAAATCCCTATCTTCCCTTAAAAAAATCGATTAGTCAATGTTATCAAGCTATTGCAGACTATATTAATCAGGGTAAAAATTGTTCTTCAATAGAAGAATTAAAACGGGTGAATCAACTTCGAGAAACCTTAGAAAATGCTCGTCAAGCTTGGACATTAAACCGTAAATTAAGGTTAGGAAATACGCCGTTTGGGGAAGCCGTTATTATTTTAGTTCAGGATGCTGATCATTTAATTACATCCATTGTCACCTTAACAGAATTAGCCCAACTTCATCAATATGATCCCCAATTTATCACCGTTGGTCTTTTAGTTGATGATGCTTTAGCAAAAATAGCTTTATTTTGTCAAAATTTAATTAAACTTTTATGGAATCAATCGGTTTCTATTGATAGTTATAATTTAAAACGGATTGCAATAGCAATCGCTCAACAAAAACAACTACAACAACAAACAATTGGCAATCAAGTTGAAGATTATCCGGCTTTAGTGATTATAGAAACCATTGTTTCAACCTTAGAAACGATTATTCGTCAATTAGATTGTACCGCAAAAACTATCACTCAAATCAGAAAGAATCAATCGATTAATCACCCCCAAAAAGATAAAATATTATCCGCAGAAACCGAAACTTTATCCCAATTTAAACTAATATCGGGGTTAGATCCCTTGCGAGATAACTTTACCTTAGATTCTAGCTTTTTTCGTCATGGGTTACGGTTAGGAATTATGACAACTATGGGGGTTGCTATTTATAGTGTAGCTGAACTTCCCCAGGGAAATTGGTTAACAATCACAATTTTAGTTGTCCTACAACCTAATTTTGGTGGAACGTTTCAACGGTTTTTCCATCGAATGTTCGGAACAATAATAGGGGCAATCATTACCCCTATTCTTTGGATGAGTATTCCCAATTCCTTGATTTTAGAAAGTCTTAATTTGGGTTCTATTATTTTAGGATTTTCTTTAGTTCCCTTTCATTATGGTTTAGCTGTATTTTTTATTTCTATTTTTGCCATTGGATTAGAAATGAGTCGAGAGGGGGGAAATTGGCAAGTGGCAATGGTTCGTTTTCTCTGGACTTGTATCGGTGCTGCGTTAGCATTTGTCGGTGCATTTGTGTTGTTTAGATCTCAGGAAAAAGAACAGCTATCGGCTAAATTACTTAAGGCAATTACAGCATCTAATGATTATTTTAATATGGTTTTATCGGTTTATTTAGGAACTGCATCCGATGATTTAAACAGAATAACAAAACAACGACAAAAAACCCGTTTAGCTTATTTTAATGCTCAAGCGGCATTACAGCAGTTAAGTAGTGATCCCAATACCTCCACTGCGGAAATCGAACCGAAAATGACCTTATTAATTTATTTGCATCGATTTAGTCGGTCTGTTAGTATTTTATTGGCACAATTAGAACATTTTACAGGGACTGAACCCCATCCTGAATTAGCGACTTTTGTTGAACAAGTGAATCAATTTTTTGATCAATTAGTTAATGGAATTTTAACCGGAACTTTACCACCAGCTTTTCCCAATTTTGAACCCTCTATCCAAGCGATACAAAACCATTTACACGCCTTACAAGCAACTCGACTACAAGAGTTTGCACGAGAGCAAAACTATACCCCTACTCGTCAAATTTTAAAGGATTATACAATTTTAGGAATTGAACTCAATCAAATGCTTGATTCTCTTAATTCCATTCATTCAACGATGATTCGCTATTGAAAAACCCCTCAAATATTAGTGAGGGGTTGATCATTCTAAAGGATTAAGTTGTTAACATTTTAATTTGAAATTATATGAAATCTTTAAATGTTGGCTACACATCTCCCCCCTTTTTAAGGGGTTGGGGGGGATCATCTGTAGCGTTCATAATGGGATTTCATATTAGTTCAACCATTCAGGTACTGCTTCTTCTTTCGTGTTGGTGTGACGTTCAGGGGTTTCACGCACAAACTTGAGGTGAACAGAACGGGTTTGCTCTCCATCCGCAGCAACGGCGAAAATGGGGAAATCGAGTAAACCGTCTTGGAAGGACATTTGTAAGCGGAATGTGCCATCGGGGTTAAGTTTGATGGGACGTCCGCCAATGGTTAAGTTAGCGTCGGGTTCGGTCGCACCATAAATAATCAGTTCAGCATCAGCGACTAACCAAAACTCGCGAGGACGTATCGGTGGCATTGAAGAGCCCATCCCAATACCAGACATTCCCATACCAGACATGGTATAGCCTAATCCTGCACCGGACATACTCATTCCAGCACCGGACATGGTTTGTCCGACACCAGATTGAGTATAACCGACTCCAGATTGAGTATAACCGACTCCAGATTGAGTATAACCGACTCCAGATTGAGTATAACCGACTCCAGATTGAGTATAACCAACACCAGATTGAGTGTAACCGACTCCAGATTGAGTATAACCAACACCGGATTGAGTGTAACCGACTCCAGATTGAGTATAACCAACACCGGATTGAGTGTAACCGACTCCAGATTGAGTATAACCAACACCAGATTGAGTATAACCAACACCGGATTGAGTGTAACCGACACCGGACTGGGTGTAACCGACACCGGACTGGGTGTAACCCATACCCACACCAGACATTCCGATACCAGACATCGTTTGACCGATACCGACACCGGACATAATTTGTCCAACGCCAGATTGGGTATAACCGACACCGGACTGGGTGTAACCCATACCCACACCAGACATTCCGATACCGGACATCGTTTGACCAATACCTAAACCTGCGCCCGACATTCCGACACCGGAAGTAGTGTAACCGACACCGGACTGGGTATAACCCAAACCTGCGCCCGACATTCCGATACCGGACATCGTTTGACCAATACCTAAACCTGCGCCCGACATTCCGACACCGGAAGTAGTGTAACCGACACCGGACTGGGTATAACCCAAACCTGCGCCCGACATTCCGATACCAGAGAGGGTTTGACCAATACCTAAACCTGCGCCCGACATTCCGACACCGGAAGTGGTGTAACCGACACCGGACTGGGTATAACCCAAACCTGCGCCCGACATTCCGATACCGGACATCGTTTGACCAATACCTAAACCTGCGCCCGACATTCCGACACCGGAAGTAGTGTAACCTGCACCGGACTGGGTATAACCCAAACCTGCGCCCGACATTCCGATACCAGAGAGGGTTTGACCAATACCTGCACCGGACATGATTTGTCCAACACCGGACATACCCACACCGGACAGGGTTTCACCCACTCCAGAGGCCCACATTCCCACACCCGAAGGAAAGATAAAGGAACTCACCGTCTCTTGGGGTTTGACGACTTGGTGCATGGAACCAAACAGAGAACCTGCGATGCGTTTGGCTTCTGCTTCCCTGGATAACCCAAATAAATCGTCGTGAACCCCTGCCAGGACATAGGTTTTGCTGGGGACGGGGAATTCATAAAAGGTTTTCCCTTGTAATTCTTCGTCCCAAGACACAGTAATAAATTGATCGTCAATCCATTCTGCGGGATAAACCGGAGGAATGCGAGTTGCAGCAGAACGCGCTAATCCTAACCAACGACCATCTACACAGCGATAACCAATTTCAACTACATAGTCGCGGTCACTGACAGGAACTGGTAAATACCATTCCCGTGCTAATTCATCACAGGGATATTCTTGAATACTATGGGGACTTTGAGACTTTAACTCAATATCGGTAACATCATAAATCCGTAGAGCCAGTTGTTGTCCGCCTTGACGCCGACACATTTCTTTGTGTTCGTTAGAGACATCCCAGTAAGCATAGGCCCATTCAGGATCTCTGGGCATCATGACGATTTGGCTTTCACCATATCCAATCGGTAAATCTACTAACCCCTCATCCACTGAGGATAAGGAATCATCGATTTGATAGTTTTGACTGACGACGGAAAACTTTGCGACTTCCACTACTTCTTGTGCCTCCAATGCGCGTGATGGATTAGGGGTTCCAAATTTTTGACTTTCGATTTCTTGAATAGCTTCTAAAAGCTGAGATTTACGCATTCGGCTATAGCGAGAAATGCTATATTCACTTGCGACCTTGCGGAGTTGCCGTAGGGTCATATCTTCTAAAGGTGGACGTTCCTTTGGCATAAAAGGGTGATCTCCATTGGTTTAAACAGCAGATGGATAACTCTGTAGAAATTCTTCGGGATCATGGGGATCGCTTGATTAATGACCATGTTGCAGAAAATATTGAATTTGGTCAAGGGGTAACTAAAGGTATTGATGAGTAAATATACACAGTTTTCCCGGTTTTGGGGATCGTAATGTTATGAAACCCTGACATTTTGAGGAAAAAAAATCCTCTTTGGGATCAAAGAGGGAAACCGGGATCGGAAATAAATTAGCGGATTACTTGCCAATCTTCAATACGCCATTCGCCATCCTTGCGAATAAAGCGATATTGAATTTGCAAAGAAGCATTTTCAGTATTTTGGAGTTGACCCTGACTGTAAAATTGAGCCTGTTCCTCAACATCCGCATAGGCAACGGCTTGATTGGGATTGGCTTGATCCATCTGGACTTCAGTAACTTTCAGACTATGTTTGTAGGTGCGATGGGAACCCTCTTGTTTCATCGTTTCTGCCATCCCCACCCAACGAGCTAGGGCTGGATCAACTAAAATTTGTCGCAACCCTTCAACTTGATGCTCAGGCCCCATAGCAGCCGATTTCACCGACAACCATTGGTTAAGTTTGGCTTCAGCCACTTCCGGGGTAATTTTTTCCGGTTCTGCGGTTACAGGTTTGGGTTCAGGAATCGGTAAGGGAGGCTGGTTTAACTGCACCATTGCCTGTTCCCCTTTCAATTTAGGCCCAGACCAGCCCAAAACGTCTGCTAAGGCTCCAAAAGCAAGCGACAGTAAAAACCACAGTAACCAAATCCCCAACAATCCCCCCACACCCAAAATTAACAACCGACGCCATTTAGTCGCATCATTTTTCCGTTGAATACGGCGGAGGCTGCTGCTATTAGCTGGAGGAGGTACAGTGGTTGGTGTCGGGGTGGGCGGGGTCGTCCCCGATGATGTAGGTTCAGGAATCGTAGAAGGGGGAGTTTCCTTGGATGTGGAAGAACTGCGACGGGAAGATTCAGATTTACGACTTCCCTGTAACGATGTTGAGGCAGAACCCGCTTCAACGGAAGTCCGAATACTCGGTGGAGGAGGGGCGGACAACAGGGGGGAAACGGATTCGTTAACCTGAACTCCTGACACTTCCGAATTCACGCGGGTTCCCGTTGTCAGGGGAGACTCTAGGGGCGTGTTGGTCAGTTGAATATTCGTGGGGGTTGGACTGGATTTTGACGGTGTACCAGGACGGCGAGGCTGAACCACAACCCACTCATTGGAAGGGTTGCCCGTTTCATTCGGTAGGGCTTCCAGGTAAGCTTGGACATGGGGATCAGCAAAATAATCTTTTAAAGAAACCGACTTATCCAGCAAATCCCGAAAATGCGGAAAGACCTCATCTTGTAACCAACTTTCCGCGTAGAGACATAATCCTGGTAATAAATCAGGGGAATTCTGGGAATTTTCTCGGATAAAGGCAATGGGTTCCCGTTCCTGACTTAATTCCAAAGAACGACTGGCTTCTTCCGTTTGCCCTAACAATAAAGCACAAACGGCTTTTTCTAAATGTACATCTTGCCGCCGTCCTAACTGCATCAACATTAATTTGGCTTTGCGAATCAAGGCGGGTTGCGCTTCGGCAAAGCCTTGGGCAATTAAGGCATAAACCGCTAAATAGGTAGCAACGGCAGAGGGGCGACGAGCTTCGGCTTCAAACAACCCTTGTTGTTCAGTGGTGGTCATGTAGCGACGGAGTTGCTGCACAAACCGCAGGAAGTCTTCGACGCCTAACCCAGATTGATCCTCCCCTTGACCGTCAATACCGCCCCGTTCATGGAGCATTTCTCGCAGGAGTTGCAATCCTTTGCGACGTTCTGCGGCTTTTTCTAAGGGAAGTTGGAGTAATTCTAAAATCCGGTAAGGACGGAGTTTGTAGAGATCCGTTTGCATTTCACCTCTCAAACTGGCAAACAAGCTTTCTCGTAATAATAGATTTTGTCCAGCCTCTAAGGAAGAAGCGGCGTTTTCATATTGTCCTTGTTGCCATTGCTCCCGACCCAATTCTAAATAGGCTGAGGTAACGGTCAATATAATATCAGGAACAATCAGAGCCGGATCACCAAAACGACCATCTTTGAGGCCAATACTGCCATTACTAAGATAGGGGTGACATAATTTCACCACTAATTCATATTCCCCTAATTCATGGAGTAATAATAATGCCCCCACAAATTGTTTATCCTCGATCTCAATACTGGGTGTGTGAGAGTCGATGACGGGTTCTAAAGCAGTGGCTTCGCTGGTGGCACGTTTGCCAAAAGCGGGAGTTTTAACTTCTGATTCGGGTTCGTAGGTTTTGGCTAAAAACCCCATATCATAAGCTTGACGTTGATCGGCATCCGATAGAACTGCATACGCCTCATCAATCAATTGCTTGCGTGCGGTGATCGCCTGATCAGAATACTCCCGTCTAGGAAGTTGCAAAGTGCGATCACGGTGCGCTTGCTTAAGTTGCTCAGGAGTTGCTTGAATCGGTAAGCCTAATATTCGGTAATAATCGAGTGGAATACGCACGGGCCACTTCCCCAACGGTGAGAAACTGATGTAGCTATATTAGCAGGGAATGGGTCTAGGGCAAGAACAGGAGGGTTGAGGTGGCCGGGGTCAAGGTAGGAAAAAAGAGCCTCGGAAGCAAGGTCGGGCTATTTTGATGCTAAAAATTAATGATTATGGGGTAGGTATATCTTGCCAGAAGGGTTGTTCATTTCCGAGACGAGTGGTATTTGTGGCAGTGTAAATATTACCTTGTAATTCTTGATAGTAATCATCCTCTAGGAAATCAACATTAATTCCAGCTACGGCAACCCGGCGTTTAAAATCTTCTTGAGTATAGTCTCGCCCATCAATTAACGGCCCTTTGGGATTAGAAACTAATAATTCACCATTGACATAAACACAATTAATTAAATTCGGCCACCACGCATATCCACTATAACTAAAGATTGCCGGAATTTCAATAATTTGATCAGTTCTCAGATTAAATTCTTTTTTAAGTTGATTAATTAGGGGATCAATTTTTTGCTTTTGTAAATTCTGATTATGTTGGATCAATAATTGATTATTTAAAGCCGCCCTGACGGTGGTTTGAGTGCTTAATTCTCGATTAATTGCTGCTCCTTCATAGCCTTGTTTTTCCAGTTCTTTGAGGAGTTTAATTCCTTCTCCTGGACTAGCAATTAACATTAAGGGTTCACCGGAGGGACTGGGAATAAAATTAATAATTTCATCGACATGACGCACCATTAACCAAGAGGTATCAATAGCAACGGGATCACCTTGAATCTTTTGGGCTTTTAAAAACTCCAGAACTTCGGGATTTAAACTGACATTATCGGCTGTACCGTAATAAATTCTGCCTAATGGATATTTCGGTAAAGCGGGAGTAACGGCTAAATTATTATACCAATCTGCCCATTGATTAAATACATCTAATTGGCGAGGTTTACCGACTTCAAACCAGCCAAAATTTTGATTCATTAAAGATTGAGCATAATCATCACTTTCGGTGCTCCGGTTTCCTTTTAAAACAACAGGATATTCCTCTAAACCTTCAGCTTTAGGAAATTGCACATAACCAATTTCTTGAGTTCCTTTCATCCATAAGGTTGCCCCTGGTGTTACTTTAACATTAGCTCCGGTTTTTTCAACAATTGTTTTTACCGCTTGAACAATAGTTTGATTATCGCCGCGATCGCTAATATGAACTTCAGAAACGGGTGCAGTATTCGGAGACATAATCCAAGGGGCTACTCCCATTGAAATAGTATCAGTTGCGATGATAATTCCCTGTTTACGGGCGACGGCTTTTAAATTAATTAAACCTGACCAATTTTGATTGGCAAATTGTTTTGCTTCTACGCCTAAAATAATATCTGAACTAAATTCTAAAGGGGTTATACCGGATAAATCAACAGGTTTCCATCCGGTTGAGGTTTTTTGGAATAAATTAATATAAGGTCTTGCTGTTTCATCAACACTCATCAATAATTCTGAACCATTATAATCTTGAGAAACTTTAAAATGAACTACTGCTAAATCCTTTTCATCTTCAGCCCCATTCACCCCTTTTTCTCGCCAGTCGGGTAAGCCACTGCGATCATCATCATCATTATTAAATAAGACTAACGGCCCAACGGATAAAGACCATTGTTCTGGGCGTTGTTCATCGACTTCATTTACAATACCATCTCGGTTAGTATCTCCATACAGTTTAAACCCTGGAAATTGAGGATTAGCGGTGGAAATGGGGGAAATGGTTTGTGGTTTTTCGGGTTGTTCTTTTTGAGATTGTTGTGCTAACGCTCGTTGATAAGTGGCGATCGCTAAATACCCTTGATATTCTACAATTTTATCAATAGCTTTAGCACTTAAAAAAGATTCTCTAGGAATTTTTCTTAACGTATCAATAGCTTGAACCCATAATTGTTGTGCTGTTTCCCAATCTTTAACGGTATGGGTTTCGGGTTGTTTACCAAAGGTTGCCGCTTCCGTAGCTATTTTAATCGCTTGATTCCAAGTTTCTAGGGTTGTTTCTTCAAATTTAATTTGGGTTTCAACTTGACGGTTTGCTTTAACTAAGGTTTCATATTGTTTGAGTTGTAGTTGATATTCCCAAGCTTCTAAATTACTATTAATATCGGGAGGATTAGAGGCTTTCTTTAATTCGGCTTGAATGCGATCGCGCAGTTGATATAATTCAGGTAAGGATTTCGGTGTAATTTCGATGGTTTCAAAATTAGGATTTTTGCGAGTATCGGTTTCAAATCCTTGCAATTGCAGTCCTGAATCGTTAATGTGATACTCTAAATCCAAATCCGTTGGTGCGGACTGAGCGAAAGTTGGAGGGGCGGGAACCCAAATAATTCCAACGACTACACCGAAAGCATTAATTAAAGCAACAGCAATGTAGCGCATCCAGTTCATGATCCATCCTCAGCTATCCTGATTGATTGTACCTGAAATTTGTCTCACTGTTGATAGGGGTGAGAGAAAAATTTAGCAACTTCTCTGAGGATGCAACACTAAAGTTAGTCCGGTGGCTATTCTACAAGTTTATATGAAATCCCTAAATGTTTGCTACAAATCCCCCTGTAGAGACGTTGCATGCAACGTCTCTACAGGGGGGATCATCTGTAGCGTTCATAAGGGGATGGAATATTAGAAGAAATTGGTTTTTTTAGCCAATTCCTAACAAATCATCACTAATATTCACAATATTAATACTATTTTTAATAATATTAATATCGGTGGTATTAGCAACAACACCGAAAATATTTCCCGTTGTTGTTTGACGAATAATGATTCCTTGGGAGGCTCCAGTAGCGAGTTGAAAATTGGCAGTTTGATCAAAGGTTTCTAAGGTGATTTCTTCAGAGGTAAGACTAGCAACAATCAAAATTTGATCGCCTTCTGTAGCATTAAAATCAGTAATTAAATCGGCTTCAGTAGCGTTTAGAGGAACTTCTGCGGGGTTTGCACCTAAAATAAATAGATCAGCATCAGTACCCCCAGTTAAAATATCAAAGTCTAAATCTCCAATTAAAATATCTCGTCCTGCACCACCATCTAAATTATCTTTTCCTTTCCCTCCTCTTAATAAATCTTCTCCATCCCCTCCCATTAAGAAATCATCCTCACGATTCCCATTAATAATATCATTTCCATTATCCCCTTTGAGGGTATCATTTCCCTGACCGCCCCGAAGTAAATCAATGCCTTCTGCACCAGATAATTGATCATTTCCGGTGTTTCCATTCATGACATCGGTTTGATGAGAACCGACTAAAATATCATCCCCTGCTAAGGCTAATATTCCTCCGGGATTATTAATTGTCCATTCCGGTAAAATCACGCCGCTCGGTTGTTGGGGAAAATTAAAAGTGTTGGGGGGTGCTAGAACGTCAATATCATCCGTTAATATAAATAATTGTGAGGATTGTCCTGATAATTGGGTTAGGGTTTTATAACTGCTTAAAAGATTAATATCGGTGAGAATTTGACTGGGTTTAACTTCCAAAGTTGGGGCTGTATTCAGAGTAATTTGAGGGTTTTGTTCTAATAATTTCTGAACCCAAGGTTCTGCAATGGGCAGAATAGTGTTAAATAAAGGTTCATATTGGGGAAAAAATGTGAAAATTAGGGGTTCAGCAACAGGCCAAATTACATTACTGACAAAATTAATAATTTTTTTAAACATATCCAGAACATCCGAAGTGCGACTGATAAATCGGTTAGTTATCTTAATTTTGCACTTTTATTTCCTAGAATTCAGGATAAATTTTTAAGAAGAATTGAAAGCCAATCAAAAAATAGAGATACATGAATTTGTATCTCTTAAATCAGACTGATTAATGTTGGCGATTCTATTCTGAAAAATCGGTTTCTGAATGTTCCCCTTGATTAAACCAGAGTAACCGAATTCCTAAAACTCCAAACCCAATAGCAGCAGCAATTTTAACAAGATGGGTCGGTAAAACTTCTGCAACCCCTTGTCCCACCATGACCCCTAAAAAACTTGCTAATAATAGGGCTGCGGCTGTACCCAAAAAGATCGGACGGGGGGATTTGGTGCTTCCACTTAAAGCGATCGCTGCTACTTGACTTTTATCCCCTAATTCTGATAAAAAAACCGTAATAAAACTCAATCCTAATAGTTGAAAATCCATAGATTTATTCTAATTTTATGAGTGTAAAACTTCCCAAATTAATAATGCAGAAATCACTAATAAACTGCTTCCGGCTAACCGTTCCAAGGTTCGGGGAGAGATGCGTGTAGCTAACCATTGACCCAGTAAAACCCCTAATAAACTGGTTAATACTAAGGCACTTCCTGCACCCGCAAAAACAATCCAAGGAGCATGAGATTCTGCCGTCATCAATAAAGTTGTGAGTTGGGTTTTATCTCCAATTTCTGCTAAAAAAATAGTAATAAAAGTGGAAACAAAAATTTTCCAAGTCTTGGGACTCACTAAATTTTGAAAGGGATTAGCCTTTTTGGCAGAACTAGCGGATGCAGTTAGTCGGTCTTCCTGAACGTTAACAAGGATCGGGGATGAACTCATAGGTTGAGGGTCTGGATATTGAGCAAGACTATATCATAATCTTTTCATATTTTCCCCAATCCTGCAATAGACGAACAAGGAACACTGTTCGGGTTATCCCTCAACCGCTTGATTAAAACGTTCCATTTCCGGGGAAGAATCCCCATACACCCCTTCAATTTGTTGTTGACAACAATCAATGGCAAAATCGTTTAACTCTTCCGGTTCGATACCATATAATTCTTGAAAAACATCCGGTTGTACCCGACAAAATCGAGGGCGTTGATCATAGATTTTGCATTCTCTGGCTTCCGCATCAAAATGAATACACCATCCATCTTCCCCGACTAAACTTAAATACAGTTGTAAGTCCTCTGGGGTTAAATAGTCCTCTAACTCAGGACGTTCGCCAGGGTCGAGATGACAGCACGCCCCACATTGTTTTACACAAAGCCAATTTGTCATGATTCCGGTTTAGGTTCAGAAGCAGAATTAGAGTCCGTCGGTTTTTGGGCGGCGGCTTTTAAATCTGGGTTGGGAGGATGGGGACGAACTAAAGCCGCAGGGGTGGTTTCCTCAGATTCAGTGGCTTCGGCGGACGTTTCAGGTTCCGACTCTATAATAATTTCCTCAACGGTTTCTGAGTCTGCGACATCGACAACCACAGATTCCTGGGTGTCTTCAATAATAAGATTCACCTGTTCTGCGGTAATCTCAACTATAACTTCCACCTGGGGTGTAGTAATTTGTTCAAAGGGTGAAGGAGTCGGTTTTTCAACGGTTTCCGTCGCTTCTGGTTCTGTTGGGGGTTCAGGTTGAGTCTCAACAACTTCTGCAACATTAGGGGTTGAAGAAACCGTTGTTTCTATATCCTCAAATTCTGCAAATTCTGAGGCTACAGAATCAGCCTGACTCGATGGAGTTGATTCTACAACTGTTGAAGTCGCGGGAACAGAATCCGGTTTAGGAGATTTAGCTGTAGTGGTCGGTTTCGGGGTTTTAGTTTTGGTTTTTTTATTGAATAATCCTGTTAAGTTACCAACCCAACCCGATACCATTCCAGCAAGTTCTGGGATGGATTTCTGGGGTTTAGCAACGGTTTTTGATGGCGTTTTTCCTGAAGAAATCGGGGTTTTTTCTTTTGCTTTCTGAGGTGTTTCTACAGGGGAGATAGTCGGTTCAACACTGGGGGTGACTGGGATTTCCTCAACAGTAACTTCTGGTTCGGGAGTGACAGAAGAAATCAGAGGTTCTTCTACAACGATATCATCCTGAACTGCTGCGACATCAGGAGCCGTTGCCATGATTTCCGGTTCGGGCTTGGGTTCCCCTAGGGTTTCTACAGGGGGTTCAGGAGTAACAGGATTAATTGTAGAGACAGATTGAGGAGGAGTAGGAATATTGACCGGGGGTGTAGATTGAGGTGAAATCACCGGAGGTTGAGGACGTAAAAAGCTGTTGACTCGTTCTTTAACATCCGCCGGAATCGGGGTTTGTTGGGCCACAGGGGTTCCGGCTCGGCGTAGTACCAGCGCTTCCCATCCAAACCAAACTAATAATGATACACTCGCCACTTGGCCTAAAAGCACGGCCCCTGTAATTCGTCCAGCACAGGCCCAGAGCACCAGTGCATAAAACAATCCGACTCCACTCCAGACAAAATCACTTTTGCGGTGAACTTCTGGAAAGAAGAAGGCCGCCATATAAAGGGCAAAACTTCCTAAACCCACTGCGATCGCTAGGATATACGCCAGCATTTTTCCCTCCCACTCTATCAAAGAACCTGTTATGGAGTTATTTTACCGTTAACTGTTAACGGTTAACAGAATCTAGGGAAGGGTGTTGGCTGTTGGCAGTTACTGTCACTGTCCATCGTTAGTGAAAACCTGTTGTGATTGAAATCACAAATTTATGTGAATTATATCATGAATACAGATTGTACGGAATCATACAGACAGGATGTGTTGTCTTATTACTATAGATATAGATAGAAAATAGGGTGCGATCAGAAAGTGATTTAGGGGGAGGTAATCATGTTAGAAAAATTATTGTTAGCCGCTTTTGTTACATTGGCTCTTCATTTACAGTTTGGCGTCAACTGGTTAAGCTCTAAACCAGCATCCACAACAGGTGTCGCACTGCAAATGGATATGGGAAGAATTGTTCTGTCCCAAAAAATTATTAAGTAGAGTCTGTTGGCTGAAACTTTAGCTCCAGATCAAAAGATGCCTCTCTTACTCAATTGAGGTGCCCTAAAAACTAAGCGAATTTGCATGAGTTTTTTCTCATCAACCCTTCATCGCTTGTTCACCTTCAGGGGTTACTATCATCAATAGAGTTCGTGATTGTTGCATCTATCTTTACTATTACTGGAGTTTTAGTTCACCATGTTTTCCTCCGATTGGAAAGCTCATCGGAATCCATCTCCTACTCCAGATAATCCTAAACTCGTTCGATTATCCAGTGATGTTGAATGGATTCAATTAATTGAAAATGCAATATCAGATAATCGTTGTGCTTTATATCTTCAGGATGTTATTTCTTTAGCAGAACCTGATTCTCGACGATATTATGAAGTTTCTGTACGATTATTTGATCCCAATGGTCGGATGATTCCTCCCTCGGTTTTTCTTCCGGTGGCGGAACGATATTATTTACTGCCTGATCTGGATCGTTGGTTAGTTGAGAACCTTCTGGAATCCTTAGCTAAAATTGAGGCTGACTTACTCAATAACAGTTCTTTTGCGATTAATTTATCGCGACACAGTATTAATAAAGTTGATTTTGTTAGTAGAATTCATCAACAATTAAAACAATTAGATATTTCTCCTGAAGTCATTTGTTTTGAAATCAATGAAACAGTAGCTTTATCTAATTTAGAAATTGCTTCTGATTTAATTACCTATCTTCAAAGTTTAGGATATTACTTTACTTTGGATGATTTTGGTCGAGGATTATCTTCCTTATCCTATCTCAAACATCTCCCTGTAGATTATATCAAAATTCCGGGTATTTTTATTCGGAATATGCTGAATGATTTAACAGATAGAAGCATTGTTGAAATGATCCATTATTTAGCCCAAAAAATGGGATTAAAAACTATTGCTGAAGATGTAGAAACTGAAGCGATTTTTCAAAGCGTTAAAGCCCTCGGTATTAACTACGCTCAAGGTTACTATCTCAGCCGTCCCCAACCTTTTGATAAGGTTTTACGTCCAGAGTAAAGAATAGAAAATCATGCGGATGTGTCTTAGAGTTCTAGCTTCTTGAAACCCCTCGTAATGTTAACCCATCATCTTTGATTCTCTATTCTACACTTCACTGGGAATTGAGATTAATCTTGATATAGCTGATAAAGTTTAGTGAGTTCCTGTTTAAATCGTTGGCGCACCGCATCCGGTGCCACAATTTCACAATCTGGGCCATAGCGAAACACCTCCCGAATTAACCAGAAGGAATTTACAACCCGACGCCCTACCTGTTTAACGCCATTAACGATTTTCTCATTGAGGTCATCTAATTTCGGTTCATAAGCATTGGCTAACCAGTTTTTAAAGTGTAAGTACACTTTTATAGAATCCAGAGAATCACGCCACTGTCCTTCAATGGGTAATATTCCATTAATTCGGTCTAATCTTAGACATCGGTTATGGCGTAATTCTGGCAAATCATCACTATCTTCAGTTTCATCACACCAAATTTGTAAGTAATAGCGTTTCTCATAAAAGCAGATTTCAGCATAACGGGCGGTGTACTCCATTTGCTGTTTTTGAGAGTTGGTATAAACAACGTGAAACGGCTGTTTTCGGGCAATTTGCTGATCAACTAAAATCCGCCATGCTTGAGTGGGTTGGCTGACTTTTTGGAGGAGAGACTGACGCAAAGGAGCTTGTAAGTTGCCTCGGTTGACCAATAGGGACAACAGGATCTGAGCTTCCTCTACAGAACCCGAATCTATTAACACTTCCGTTGCTTTTTTTAAGGCTGTGACCTGATTCGCATCGAGGGTAAAGGGTTGTCCGACTTCGAGTTGGGAAAGGGCGATCGCACCTATTAACCCCGATGCACTGGGTTTATCGCCCCATTTGATATCGAGGCGTTGGGCGATGTCTTCGAGCTTTTCTTTCGTTCCAGGGGGGACGGACAGGGTTAGGGTTTCTTTTTTTCTGGGCATTTTCAAAAATAATTACAAAATGTACTTGCAATTTATAGATGAGTGTGTGATAGTAGTAGATGTCAATACAATTTATCGTAAAGCCGGAAAGTTTAATTGTGGATACCTACTCTATCACACTCAAGCCTGTTTATTCCTGTCCAAGCTCTGAACCGTTGGAGGGGGTGACGTTACCGCCCGGTTGGACGTTAGCTTGGCATCAAGGGGAAACCTTCAAAGCGTTGAGTGATCCGAATATTGATGTAGTTTTCAATACAGCGATGACGGGAGATGGCAAAACATTGGCGGCTTGTTTAGATGTACTTCTTGGTAACGGTTCAGCAATGGTGCAGTATCCAACGAATGAACTGGCTCGTGATCAAGAAATACAAATTCAAAGCTATGTTGAAAAATTTAATCCCTTTCCTCAACCTCGCATTGGTCGTTTAAGTAGTGCAGAGTTAGAACTTTATGCTGAGAATGAAGGTTTGAGAAAAAGTGCTGTCCTCGAAACACATACGAGTCAACGAGACATTTTACTCAGTAATCCAGATATTCTTCACTACTTACATCGGGGTGCTTATTTAATGCCAAAGGATAGTCCTGATAAGCTATGGGGAAGAATTGATGAAGACTTTGATCGATTCATCTTTGATGAATTTCATGTCTTTAATGCTCCTCAAATTGCCAGTGTGATCAATACCTTATTATTAATTCGTTACACGAAGCGACAAAAAAAGTTTTTATTTCTTTCAGCAACCCCCAATCAAGAATTACTCACACGCCTTAATAAAGTTGGGTTTCGGTGTGTAGAAATTAATCCGATTGATCAGAATAAATATGTTTTTCCAAGTACCATTAAAGAATGTCAGGAACTTGAGGGACAAAAATGGCGTAAAGTATCCAGAGAAATTAAACTGAATTTTATTTCATTAGAACCTTCAACAAAAGCTTCTGAAAACTGGCTAAAAGAAAATAGACAACTAATTTTAGATTACTTTCAAAATAATCCAGGTAGTAAAGGAGCAATTATTCTCAACTCTATTGCTGCTGTCAAGCGATTAACTCCCATTTTTGCAGAATTTCTTAAACCCTATGGATTAACAGTTGGCGAAAATACAGGTTTATCAGGAAAGGGACAAAAAGAGCGATCGCTTTCAACTGATTTAGTTTTAGGAACTAGCACAATTGATGTCGGTGTTGACTTTAAAATTAACTTTCTTATTTTTGAATCATCCGATACCGGAACCTTTATTCAACGGTTAGGACGGTTAGGGCGACATGATGATTATGAAAAGGATGGCAAAAAAATTACTTTTACTAACTTCACTGCTTATGCTCTAACTCCTAATTTTCTAGTCGGTAGTTTATTTTTAGAACAATCAGCGCCTTTAGAAACAGGTGGAATTTATGATCGAAAGTATTTCAACGAGATTTTGAAAGATAAATATTATAAAATTAATGATTTTCGTCAATATTATTCTCGTTGGGGTGCGGTTCAATCTGTCATCCTATGCGGAAAAAATGGATTAGGTAATGATTACATTAAGAGAAGTTATGCAGGAAGTCAAGAAGCCTTTAAAACAGCTTGTGAAGAAGTTTTTGAGACAAAATTCGGTAGAGTTGCGGGTTGTTTAAGACGATGGCGAAGTGAGTGGCAACAATTTTCTGGTCGAGATGGAAATCCTATTGCAGATGAAGCGGCTAGTTTTCGAGGATCAAGTCCACTTCTGTGTGGGATTTATGATTTGACTGAAACTAATGAAATTGATCGGTTTAAAACCTATGATTTACCTGGAATTATCAGCAATTTAGAAATTGAAGTAATCTCTAAAGAAGCCTTTTTGCGATCGCTTCACCAAACCGCAGAACGCCGTAAGCAACCGATACCTAAAAGCCGATTTGAATACTGTTTGGCTTTTATGAAATTGCATAGTTACCGAGAAGAACGTTTAAATTGGCGATTAACTTACCCAGGAGATTTACAACCGATTGCAGACGCTTGGAAAGTTCAAGTTTTATTAGGAATTCAAGTATGGCAACCTCAAAACCGTTGGATTAGCGAAATCAATAAAAGACTGAGAACAAAACCCTTAGTAAGTTATGTTTTACCTATTCCAATGATTGAAGTTCGTAAACGTTTACGTCTCCCTATGCACTTTCAAATTTATGAATTAGACGAAGCAGGCCAACATGATCGCAATGCCATCTATTCTGTTGCTTTTGGTCAGTCTGCATTATTGTTAGAAACCCTTGCCTATCGGTTCAAAAGTGATGGAGGTGAATTATGGATTTGTTAGCGTTTCGATCCCTGATAGGGATTATAGATATGGTGACAGAGTACAAGCTTACGCCAGTAAGAACAGACGTAATTTTTTCAATCCCTGAAAGGGATTGCACCCACCATGCCAATAAATTGTGGGAGTCTCTGCCTACTAACCAATATATCACAGGAGACTTGCAGATGGTTAATTAAGTCTGAACTTGTAGAAATTTTTTGCGATACCTCCCATCCCAAAAATAACTGTGTTAGGTTGAAATTGCTTAGTTTAATTTTAAAGGAGAGTGAAATCATGTCTAAAAAGACCATAAAACATTGTGTTCTGGAAATTCTCTCGGACTACAAACCTCATCATGCAAAGGAATTTTTGAGTGTTACTCACCGATTTAGTGCCACCATTGAGCGACTTCGCCACCAAGAAGGATACAACATCGTTACTTTGTATCGTGAAGGGCGTAATCGACCTGCTTGGTATCAGTTAATCAAAGATTGATGTCTCAATGTAGGGTGGCTGTGGTGAGTATTTCTCACTACAGGTCTTCCTATCAATTTAGGGAAGCTGATCAACAGTTAGCTTACGGCATTAAGTACAGGCTTAAGTAGTCTTAACCCCCAAATTTAAAATTAAGTGTTTTTAAAATGGTTGGTTCAGTCTCATTCATCATCCTAATTTAAGGCACTGAGTTTGTAGAAAAGCTTCCCTTTCTTTGTAATCCATGTAGTTAGAGGTTTAATAAAAATGCCTAAAAGATCTAAAAAAACAAACGAAAACCAATTAAATTTATTTAGCCAGCCCATCCTAGATCAGCAATTTAATAGTGAGGATGAAGAATGGTCGCCAGATGATGATTATGGAGAAGGACTTGAACAAAAAAGTCGTCCTATTGAAACACAACCTCCTGAATTAATTCCCCTTAAAATCTTGAAAGACGCAATTAAAGCTCAAAATCCTGATGATGTCGTTATGCAGGACTTGAGTGAGTATGTATTATCAAACTTATTGCGAGTTGGTATAGGAGTAACTGCAAAAGGCGGAAAATTTTTTGACAAGATTGATGAAAAACGAGAAGAGACGGGGGAACCTCCAGTTCGGCGAGATAATGCTGGAGATCAATCTCTTAACACTCATTTACTGAATGGATTATTCCCAGCTAATTTAATTGAGCAACGTTTAGAACAACTGGATACAACAGTACAGCGTGTTGTCAAAGAACAAGAGCGGAGACTGGCGATCGCTGGATTTATTCTACATGATTTCGAGAAATTTGATTATCAACGATTTCCCAATATGCCTGAACAGTATAAGGCAGTACCAAAAGATCAGATTCGCAAGTTATCTTTAGAGGAACATCGAGAAATCATTGATATTCTTATTAAAGAATTAAATCTTGACCGATTTCTATACCCTAATCAGCCAGAGGAATATCAAAAACATATAGATGATTTACTCTATATTGCTTATAATGCTCAAAAACGTAATGATACAAACTTAAATACTTCAGAATTTGGGTTAAACAAACTCACACTCAAAGGCAAGCAACCTAAAACTTTAGTTGACCTTGCCTATTTGGCAGATTCTCTAGCTTCTGTGATTAAACATCCACAGGATATAGATGTTCCCAAGCTACAAGATTTAATTCACTCTTTAAGTGATGGGCAACTAAAATTTACTTATCACAGCATTGCAGAAAATCGAGGGGTGCTGACGAATGTTATTAACAATGCCTTAATGGATGAGCATACAGGACTCAACCGTAAAGATTGTCAATATTTTCCCCCGTTTTGCCATTACTATGAACCCTTGCTGTATCTCCCTACAGGAATCATTTATCTTCAACATAAAAATGCACCTCCAATTTCAACAGAAAACCTGCCAGAAAAAGTAATTGATAAGATCAAAAATCTTTGTATAGAGGAATTAAAACAACAACAAAAAGGTTTTGTACGAGAAGGTAAAGGGATGAAATATGCTGAATATTATGAGCTATTTTTTGATGATATTGCTTTGATTAAAGTCGCTCTTGATGCCACTCGTAATACTGTCAAGAGCAGTAAAGCTCAAGATCGCAGCCAAAGCCTTCAAGAATTTCAAAAAAAAGGAGGTTTATCGGCTCAATACAATTTTGAATTTTCTAGTGATGTTCGGATTGATCAATTAGCAGAATTTGGGGATTTAGTTACTCGAAAAATTTGGTCTGATAGAGTTGCGAAAATTATTGATGAGAATAAGAAAAACAAGAGCAACAAGGCAGGAGGAACTGTTCAACTGCCTGATGATCTGAATTCGAGTGAACAATTAGTTTATAAAATTATCGAATTTTGGAATTTAGGTGAATATTTACCTGCCGTTAAAGAAATTCAGAATATTAATGGAAAACTGAAGGAACTAAAACTTAAAGGTAATACAGGCGGTCTTCCTTTAGAATGGTATTATTTAGCAGCTAAGTATATTGAGCATCATCCTAGTTTAGAAGATATTCAAACCACAGGAGAAGATTTAATTACTTACCTTGCTGAACTTCTAAATCCTATTTTACAACAAAATAAATCAGCGAATGATGGATGGGAAGATCTGCGCTTATGGCTCAAACAAGTGGTGATGTTACCTACTGGCAATAAGACTGAAGCTGATCAGTTTCTAAAAGAACTAAAATACTATCAATCAGCAAAACAACCTGGACGGGGTAAGCAGCTAATTTGTTCAATTTCTCATTCCGCTTACACTGTGAAAGAACAAATGGAATCGGCTGTTTTATTTACACCCCAAGTTTATACAAATAAACAAATGCTGCGGGGTACTAATGCCAAACGAAATATCTCTAGTATTGCTCAAATTGAGTTGATGTTGCGTCAAATTTTAATGAGTAAGACCCAAGCAGTCGGAAAAAGCTTTGAAGATGGAAAATATCGGTACTTGTACTTTTATCCAACCTATTATTTTACTCCTGAAACGAATTGTTTTTTAGCAAAAGCTTATGATCAAATTGTTCAAACTCGCTTTGATACAGGGATACGAAATCACTTCATCAGTCAAGATTTGCAAGCCGATTTTTCTTTAGAACGTTATCAAAGTGTAGATTTGTTCAAACTATCTGAAGGTAAAAAATCAACAACAGATGAAAAAACAGAAACCAAGAAAAGCTTAATTTTCAAGCTCAACTATCCAGAAGAACAACCCTTAACATTTTATTTCATGGCATTGCCACCCGAAAAACGAGGCAAAACTGAACCGACGGATACAGAATCTTGGGTGATGCCAACTTGGTTAGGATTTGCATTCCCTATGATTTTAGATGTCAAAACCGTTGTTTCAGAATCTCCTATTCCACCGTTTACGGATGGGACAGAATTTGAACAAACAGTATTTTTAGATAGTGCGCCTCAAGCCTTCCGAGTTTTAACTCAAGAAGAACGTTTTCGTCTCGATTATATTCTGGAAGGATGGGAGAAAAAGCAATCTAAATATCCTGCACCTTTAAAAGTTTTAACGGCTGCTTATGCAATTAATTTGGATGTTAATGCTCGACAAACAAAAAAAGGCTATAACCCCAACTGGGGAAAATTATCGGAACTGGCACGAGATTTTGAAACGAGCCCTCTTTATGTTTTTAGTTATCTAAAAAATTGGGTACGTTCTCAAAATCTAGAAACTCCTAGCAAGGCTAAAATTCGACTCTATGCCTATCAATTCTATCCTTGCTTTGACCCTCATGTTGAATACAACTTTGAATTAGAGGATTGGACTATGACTGAACAATCAAAACTGCACCACCCTAAAAAATTAACAGAGTTATATCGCAAATTCTATCGAGCGAAATCTACTAAAGGCAAACCCACAAAAGCAAATGCTATTTTGAAACCGATTGATGAGGCGGCTGATGTTATTTTGAAAGCTGAATTAAGTTGGTGTCAAGGTGAAGCAATGGTTGATGCTGTTGCTGCACGACTGTTTAGTTTAATGAATCGAGTTCACAGTTCCACCGCAGAAGGACGATGGGTTTTCAAAAATAGTGAACGAGATCAGGAAAGAGAGACAATTTTAGATTTTGCTCGATATTTTGTTCTGGAAGTTTTTGAAGGAACATTTAAAGGCGATCGCGCTCGTTTAGCAGGTCGTCAACTCAACTTAATTCGGGATACTTGCGAATTTATATATCGCCTAGAAGATGATAAAGAATACCGAGCAAGGAAACCATCTGATGATGATTCAAAAGGAGGTGATTCGCAAGAAGAAGAATAATTTTTGTTAGATTTGCTAGATTCTGTTCATTCAACCACAATTACTGGAGATTTACGATGACTTTTCTGAAAACAGTTAACTCTAAAAAGCTCTTTCAAGCTGAAATTCCCTACAAACCAATGGGGAAATATGTACATTTTATCACAGTCCGTGTTACCGAATCTTATCCCCTTTTCCAAACCGATCAAGAACTAAATAAAGCTAAAGTTCGAGCAGGTTTAAAACGGGAAAATCGCGCTCCCATTAGTCGCTTAACCATGTTTAAACGGAAACAGTCAACCCCTGAACGTTTAGTTGGTCGAGAACTGTTGCGAAATTATGGTTTAATGACGGCTGAAGAATGCGAATACAATGTCAGATTTGCAATGGATAATCCTGATTGTATTATCTATGGATTTGCTATTGGTGATTCGGGTTCAGAAAAGTCAAAAGTCGTTGTTGATACTGCTTTCTCTATCACCCATTTTGACGATTCCCATGAATCTTTTACACTCAATGCTCCTTATGAAAATGGAACAATGGCTGCAAAAGGCGAAAAAAAAGAACTGGGACAAGGAAAAAATAGTCCAGGCAAATTAGATGGAGAACTTGGAAGTACAACATCTCGAATTAATCAGCAAGATCATATACGTCCCCAAGTTTTCTTTCCGAGTATTATTACTCTTAAAGATCCAACAGAAGCAAGCTTTTTGTATGTTTTTAATAACATCTTGCGTACCAGTCGCTACGGCGCACAAACAACTCGCACAGGTAAAATGCGAAATGAATTAATAGGAGTCGTTTTTGCAGATGGAGAAATTACCAGTAATCTTCGCTGGACTCAGGCAATTTATGATCAATTTTCAACAGAAACCCTTCAATCTCTTGAGCCTTTAGATGAGGATGATGTTATGGAATATGCTGAAGTAGCTATCAAGAGTTTATTACAGGATGAACCTATTGTTCATACTGATTTTATTGGTAACGAGTTTCAGACCTTACTTCAGGAAGTCAAAGCTCTGACAAGTCAGGAAGAATCTCTTAAAGCAATTCTACAAAAAGCAGATGCAGAAGCTAAACAATATGCTTCTGATCATATTAAAGGCAAGAAAAAAGCTGAAGTGTAACGGAGTCCAACTAATGACAATAATCTATCGTTGCACAATAGAACTGCATGATAGCCTTTATTTTGCTACCCGTGAAATTGGGCGACTCTATGAAACGGAACCCATTCTGCATAATTATGCCCTTTGTTATGCGTTGGGTTTAATTGATAACCCTTCCTATCAAACAACGGTTGCTGAGGAAGATTCCTATCGTTATTTCTGTCCTGAACAAGTGCCTAAATATGAGCAACATTTAACGCCTTTGAATCAACAGGGAATTTATGTGACTCCAGCCCGAACAGTTAACTATACGGCAGTTCTCAACACTTGGAAATATGCCAATAATAACTATCATGTTGAGATGGAGAAAACCCAGAAGAATATTCCCAGTTTTGGCAGAACAAAAGAAATTGCTCCCGAAAGCAAGTTTGAGTTTTTTATCATTACTGAAAACTCTTTAAAACTGCCAAAATGGATTCGTTTAGGAAAATGGGCAAGTAAGGCAGAGTTAACGATAGAAGAATTACCACAACCTAAACGGCATCCAGAGAATGAATTTATTTTTCCCTATCCTTTGAATCCTCTGGATGTGATGTTTACCCATCAAGTTTTGAGTTACGACACGATTAATATGCCTCCGGTTAGTTTAATTCGTAATGTCAGAATGCGAGGTGAATATTACAGCGTTCAAATAGGGAAAGAAACCTTAAAAATTCCTGCTCAAATGCAATACCGTTTTCATTAATCTGTCAGGTGGGTAAGGAAATTAATCTATCGGTATTAACCGTTGTTTTTCATCCTCTCACCCACCCAGCACATTATTAAGATTTAATTATGCCACATAGTCTTGTTCTCAATTTGTTGCCACTTTCTACCATTCCTCCTAACTTTTTAACGGGACGACATCTTCATGCGTTATTTCTAACATTAGTCAGTTCTGTTGATGCAGAATTAGGGAATTATTTACATGAACAAAAAACTGATAAAGCATTTACCTTAAGTCCGTTACAAATCAGTAAAACAATTCATCAGAATGTTCTACAATGGCAACATAAGAAACCGATTTCAAGTGAAACCCCTTGCTGGTTAAGAATTTCTTTATTGGATGATAATTTGTTTAGTCATTTGAGTGGTTTATGGTTAAATCTTAATCCTAAAACACCTTGGCATTTAGGCCCTGCTGATTTACAAATTACCAGCATTTTAGGAACACCTCAATCAACTCAACCTTGGGCTAATTTTTCATCCTATGGTCAATTGTATGAACAAGCATCTGATGAAAACCGACAAATAGAATTGATTTTCTGTACGCCAACCGCCTTTCGTCAAAGCAATTTTGATTCGGCTTTACCGACGCGCGAGTGTGTGTTTGGGTCGTTATTAAGGCGTTGGAATCAATATGGTGGGATTCCATTTGAAGAGACTCTAATCGAACCAATTTTTCCGAGTTTCTTCAATATTAGAACGGAGATTTTAGCGGATTCTCGGAGTAAATTTATTGGCTGTGTGGGAGTGATGAATTTTAGAATTTTGGGAGATGTAGATCCAATGATTATTAAACAAATTAATACCTTAGCGGATTTTGCTCTGTATAGCGGTGTGGGACGGAAAACACCGATGGGAATGGGAATGGTGAAGAGGGTTTTTAATAGCTGACGGTTGCATGAATTGTCTATTTTCTGCTAAATAAGGTTAGGTTAATTATGGAAACCATTGATTATATTGCGATTTCGTCTTTGAATCATTTTGCCTATTGTCCCCATCGCTGTTGGCGAATGTTTTGTGCAGGGGAATTTGTTGATAATCAGTATACCATAGAAGGAACGAGTTTGCACGATCGCGTTCATAGTTTTGGAGAACAAAATCGTGAGGAAATTTGGCAAGTTCGGGCGGTTTGGTTGAAATCTGAACGTTATAAATTAATTGGAAAATCGGATTTAATTGAATCACAGTCAGGAGAATTTTACCCTGTAGAATATAAACGGGGACGGAAAGGGGAATGGGATAATGATGAAATGCAGGTCGTGGCGCAAGCGTTATGTTTAGAAGAAATGACGGGTAAAATAGTAACGAAGGGTTATATTTATTATGCTCAATCTCATCAACGTCAACCTGTGGATATTTCCCCAATATTACGAGAACAAGCGATTAATATTATTGATCAAGTTTTCGATCTTTTACAAACGGGTCATCAACCTTTAGCAAGTTATCAAAAACGCTGTCAAGGTTGCAGTTTGTATGAATCTTGTTTACCGAAAATTGCTGCAAAAGTTAGTCGGTATCAAGAGGTGATTGTTTAAGGTAAATATTGTAGTGCGAGCGTCCTCGCTCGCTAGTATTTACTTTATAGATCATAGACAGTAATTCTGTTGCGTGCGCTTCGCTTACACAACCTACTATTTTTTTGAGGTTAATACAATGGGAACGGTTTATGTTACGGTTAATGATTCGTTTATTGGTAAAACGGATGAACGGTTAACGGTAAAGGCGGATAAGAAAAATGTTCTGGATATACCGTTAATTAAGGTGGATGGTATTGTAATTCTAGGACGTTCAACGGTGTCTCCTGCGGTGGTTCAGGAACTTTTAGAACGACATATCCCGTTAACTTTTTTAACAAATACGGGGCGTTATTTAGGACGATTAGAACCGGAAATGACCAAGAATATTTTTGTCAGAAAAGCGCAATGGGAAGCAGCCGGAGAGTCGGAAAAAGCGTTACATTTAGTCCGGGGGTTTGTGCGCGGAAAATTGAAGAATTATCGGATGATTTTATTGCGACAAGGACGTAAATATTCTGAACTGGATTTAGAGGCTGCTTTGACTCGCTTGGATAATGCGATCGCTCCTATTTCTAATACGAATAATATTAACTCTTTAAGGGGTTTAGAAGGGGCGGGAAGTGCGGCTTATTTTGGAGCATTTGATCAGTTAATTCGGGGAGATGGATTTAGTTTTCAATATCGCAACCGTCGCCCTCCAACAGATCCCGTTAATTCTTTACTCAGTTTTGGTTATTCTTTATTGTGTCATGATGTGCAAAGTGCGGTTAATTTAGTCGGGTTTGATCCCTATTTGGGTTATCTTCATGTTCAACATTATGGTCGTCCGAGTTTGGCTTTGGATTTAATGGAGGAGTTTCGACCGTTAATTGTGGATTCGATGGTATTAAGTGCGATTAATTTAAAGCAGTTGACTCCTGATGATTTTACAACAGAACCGATTAGCAATGCGGTTTTAATGTCTCCTGAAGGACGGCGAACGTTTTTGAAATTGTATGAACAGAAAAAACAATCTAAATTCAAGCATCCGGTGTTGGGTCAACAATGTACTTATCAAGAGGCGTTTGAAATTCAAGCTCGTTTGTTAGGGAAATATTTGATGGGTGACATTGAAAAATATCCGCCTTTGGTGTTAAAATAATTATGTTTGTTGTGGTGTCTTACGATATTTCTGAGGATAAACGCCGCACGAAAATTCATTCGATCTTGAAATCCTATGGTCAATGGATGCAATATAGTGTGTTTGAGTGTGAATTGACCAATACTCAATATGCTAAATTGCGATCGCGTCTCAACAAAATTATTAACCCTGAAACGGATAGTATTCGCTTTTATTTCCTCTGTGCTTGTTGTCAGGGTAAGGTTGAACGTATCGGCGGCGAACAGTTACGGGATCATTCGATTTTCTTTGCTTAGTCGCGCCTACCTGTTGCTGTTGGGAAAAGAAATGCTAAAATAATCGCTGAAACCGTTATCGGTTCTGGGTTTAAACTGTTTCGCTCATCTTTTGCGGTTGTCGCAATTTTTGTAAGCCTTGTCCTGAGAGAGTTTCAGCGTTTTTTTAGTTTTGCCTATTGTCAAGTCGATGGCTGAAATGGTATATTCTGATCAGGTTGTCGGAATCGCACCTTGAAAACTAAATATATCAAGGGTTTCAGAAGCCTGCGGTTATAATAACTATTAATCCCTATCAGGGATTGAAACGAACTGAGAAGGGTAGAACGGCGTTAGAAACCCGTGTTATAATAACTATTAATCCCTATCAGGGATTGAAACAAGTATCCAAAACTTTAAGACGCAGGAAAACAAAGGTTATAATAACTATTAATCCCTATCAGGGATTGAAACGCGATAGTAGGAACTCATTCCACTCCGTCGATCAAGTTATAATAACTATTAATCCCTATCAGGGATTGAAACGTATTCTTATCAATCCTCGATGATCGACGCTGCAAGGTTATAATAACTATTAATCCCTATCAGGGATTGAAACTATTTTGTTCAGCTAACAGATTTTTTTGAGCATCATCGTTATAATAACTATTAATCCCTATCAGGGATTGAAACGTAAACTCCCCAGGGACTAGGATTTTTTGGGGTGCTACGGGTTATAATAACTATTAATCCCTATCAGGGATTGAAACTCAATCTTAGTCAGGACGTGGAGATATAGAGTTTCTCGACGTTATAATAACTATTAATCCCTATCAGGGATTGAAACAACGTTTAAGCCACGAATTCCCAGAGGCTGCATTGTTATAATAACTATTAATCCCTATCAGGGATTGAAACCCTTTTGGAACATCCAAGCAAACATATCCTTGATATGTTATAATAACTATTAATCCCTATCAGGGATTGAAACTTGTAGATATGAAACAAACTTAATTTTATTCCCGGTTATAATAACTATTAATCCCTATCAGGGATTGAAACGGGATTTTCCAAGACATCCTAATTTTTGGACAAACCAGTTATAATAACTATTAATCCCTATCAGGGATTGAAACTACAGGTGGTGGCGGTGCTGACATTGGACTATCCGTTATAATAACTATTAATCCCTATCAGGGATTGAAACAGGATATGCTGTCGGAATATCCCATTTTGGGAAGTTATAATAACTATTAATCCCTATCAGGGATTGAAACAGACTATTGGCTCATCATCTACATACTCAGAGTGTAGTTATAATAACTATTAATCCCTATCAGGGATTGAAACTGCCTTACACCGCAAGACCTCTGATTGTTTTTTGTGTAGGGTTATAATAACTATTAATCCCTATCAGGGATTGAAACTTTGTCAGACAGGATGGAAACTATTTGATATTCCCTGCGTTATAATAACTATTAATCCCTATCAGGGATTGAAACCTAAAGCTCATAATATCTTCCTAGATAAATGGCTAGTTATAATAACTATTAATCCCTATCAGGGATTGAAACAAGCTTGTAAATTACTCTTACTTGCGTCTAAAAACTGTAAGGTTATAATAACTATTAATCCCTATCAGGGATTGAAACGACGAAATTCAAGCTTGTCTACATCGATTTTCTGGTTATAATAACTATTAATCCCTATCAGGGATTGAAACCTGTCTGTATTTCTTCCTATCAAGAAGCTTAAGATTGTTAACTAAATTACTCAAAGCTAGATCTGGATGGTATTGGAAGAGAAGATGAACATGATCATCTTCACCATTAAACTCAATCAACTTACAATCCCACTTTTGGAGTAACTCCTCAAGGATTTCGTGTAAGCGATTCAACATCTTAACAGTAAAAACCTTACGTCGATACTTAGTTGTCAAAACCAAGTGAACTTTGAGATCGCTAACAGATCTTCCTTTACTGACAAAATCATTTTTCATGATTCCCTATATCTAAAAACTTGTGTTATAGTCAGTGTATAGCAAAACAACAACACCCAACTAAGGAGGTGATTTAAAGTGCTGAAGGCTACAAAAGTTAGACTCTATCCAACACCCGAACAAGAATTAGTATTAGCCAAGTCATTTGGCTGTGCAAGATCGCAAAAGGAATTTTGCCTTAAATGCCTGTATTCAGCACTATCAAGAAACTGGAAAAAACCTAAAATTAGCATCTTATAAGGGAATGCTACCTCAACTCAAAAAAGAATATCCTTGGCTTAAAGAAGATTGCTACTCATCGGTTCTTCAATGTGTAGCAATTAATTTAGACAGAGCCTACAAAAACTTTTTTGAGGGACGAGCTAAATTTCCTAATTTCAAATCTAAACATGATAAGCAATCAATCCAGTATCCCCAAAGTGTTACCGTTAACGGTGAATACCTAAAAGTCCCTAATATCGGTAAGATTAAAGCTATATTTCACCAAGAAATTACGGGAAAGATTAAAACCGTAACAATCTCCAAAACTCCGACCGATAAATACTTTGCTTCCATCTTATGTGAGGTAGAAGGAACTGACATTAAACAGTCGGGAAATAATATTATTGGGATTGATTTGGGGCTAAAGGATTTCGCAATTGTTCATGATGGAGAAAATGCAACTAAATATGCTAACCCCAAACATTTATATTGTCACCAGGAAAATTTAGCTCGAAAACAGAAAAAGCTCTCCCGAAAAACTAAAGGTAGTAAATCGAGAGAGAAATTCAGGAAAACTGTTGCCAAGGTTCATGAGAAAATAACTAATTCTCGCCTAGATTTCTTGCATAAATTATCAAGAAAATTGGTAAACGAAAGCCAAGTGATTGTCGTTGAAAACCTCAACGTCAAGGGAATGGTTAAGAACCGGAAGTTATCAAAAGCAATATCTGATGTGGGATGGGGAAAATTTGTCAACTTTATTGATTACAAGTTGAAGCAAAAAAGTGGTGAGCTTGTAGAAATTGATCGCTTTTTCCCCAGTTCCAAAACCTGCTCCTGTTGTGGTCATGTCTTAGATGAGTTATCTCTGGATATCAGGGAATGGGACTGTCCTAATTGCCATACTCACCATGATCGTGACGAAAACGCTGCACTCAACATCAGGAATAAAGGAATCAGAATATTAACAGAAGGCGGAGGGAACCCCGTCTTTGCCGATGGAGGCTGTGTAAGACCGGATAACCGCAAGGTGAAAGGGCATCGGTCTGTGAATTCGGAAGCCTACACCGACCCGATTAGGGCGGTGTAGGTAGTTCACACTCAGTAGCTTAACTAGGATTTATTTGTCGGTTTTGGGTTTGTAAGTTGAAGCAACGTAGAGTTCCTTTAACTGTTTTTGGTCTACGCCAGAAGGTGCATTTGTTAATAAACAACCCGCTTGTTGAGTCTTCGGAAAAGCGATCACATCTCGAATTGATTCCTCTCCCGATAATAACATTACTAATCGATCTAAACCGTAAGCAATACCGCCGTGAGGAGGAGTCCCGTATTCAAAAGCTTCTAATAAAAAGCCGAATTTATTGTAAGCTTCCTCCATTGTTAATCCAATAGTTGAAAATACCTTTTCTTGAATCTCTCGTTTATAAATCCGTAGACTACCACCGCCGATTTCATAGCCATTTAAGACTAAATCATAAGCTTGCGCTCTGGCGTGGGGTAAATCATTAATATCATCAAGATGGGGAGACGTGAAGGGGTGATGTAACGCTTCTAACCGTTTTTCGTCTTCATTCCATTCAAACATCGGGAACTCAACAATCCACAATAAATTAATTTTATTAGCATCAATTAGTTCCAATTCTTTAGCCATGAATTGACGCAGACGGTCTAGGGTTTTATTCACCGTTGCAATATCTCCCGCCCCAAATAACAGTAAATCTCCGGGTTTTGCATTTGTCCGGGTCAGAATTTCCTGTTTTTGTTCGTTGCTTAAATTATCTTTAATTGCGCCAATGGTATCAATCCCATCTTCTCGAACGCGAATAAAGGCTAACCCTTTTGCTCCCGCTTCACAGGCTTCTTTAAAGATATCTCCACCGGGTTTAATTCGCATATTAGAAATGGCTTCATTTCCCCCAGGAATGGGTAAAATTTTAACAATTCCCCCCGAAGCAACAGCCCCAGAAAAGACTTTAAATCCGCAATCTTTGACAATATCGGAAACATCGACTAATTCCAAACCATAGCGCGTATCTGGTTTATCACTTCCATAACGTTCTAAAGCTTCTTTATAGGTTAAACGCGGGAAAGGAAAGGGAATTTCAACGCCTTTAACGGTTTTAAAAATATGAGCAACTAAAGCTTCATTTAACGCCAGAATTCCTTCCTGGGTCATAAAGCTCATTTCCATATCTAATTGGGTAAATTCCGGTTGTCGGTCGGCGCGTAAATCTTCATCTCGGAAACACCGGGCGATTTGATAATAGCGATCAAATCCCGATACCATTAATAATTGTTTGAACAGTTGGGGAGATTGGGGTAACGCAAACCATTCCCCCGGATTAACTCGACTAGGAACTAAATAATCCCTAGCTCCTTCAGGCGTTGAACGGGTGAGAATGGGGGTTTCTACTTCAATAAAATGCTCTTGATCTTCTAAGAAACGCCGCATGGCTTTCACCACTTCATGACGCAATTGTAAGTTGCGGGTCATGCGTTCTCGACGTAAATCTAAATAGCGATATTTTAGGCGTAAATCTTCCCGGACGGTTTCGGTTTCTGAGGCGGAAATTTGGAAAGGTAATTGTTTTCCGAGTCCATTGAGAAGTTCGATTTGATTAGCGTAAATTTCAATTTCCCCGGTGGCTAATTTGGGGTTAAGGGACTCTGGGGGGCGTTGGGAGACTCGCCCGGTAATTTTAACAACGTATTCATTCCGCAGACTCTCGGCGGTGTTGTAGGAGTCGGGGGTGCGTTCAGGATCGCTGACAATTTGAACAATACCCGTGCGATCGCGTAAATCTAAAAAGATTACACCACCATGATCGCGGCGTCGATCAACCCATCCGCAGAGGGTAACAGTTTCGCCAATATCGGTAGATCGGAGATTGCCGCAGTAGTGGGTTCGCATGACTCTTAATGAAAGTTAGACTAAGGTTTAAATTAAATCAGGGCAACTTATCAGTATAGATTAAAGACCGTCACCCGTCATCAATAAGTTATTACCAATTAACAACCGTAGAGGTAAGGTAGGACACCCAAAGTTCGTCAACTTAAGCCGAAAACCCGTGATTACAGCTTTGATCAGATCCCCCTAAATCCCCCTTAAAAAGGGGGACTTGTCTCCTGTTCCCCCCTTGTTAAGGGGGGTTAGGGGGGATCATTGACTTGGGAGCAGATAGCGCGTGAATTCTGGTTTAAGTGCCTACTTTTAGCCTTAAGTTGACACTGATGATGCCAGCCCCTACCCGTCAATCGTCAACACTCTATCTATTCTGGGTTTACGGGTAAACAAACGGTGAATAGGCTACCCTGACTTATTTTTGATTGAACGTGAATCGTGCCTCTGTGGGCTTCTACAATGCGTGAAACTAAATGCAATCCTAAACCACTTCCCGCTCGTTTATTATTGCCTTGGCGGAATCGTTCAAAGATAATCGCCTGATCTTCAGGAGACATCCCAACGCCACTATCTTCCACTTCCAAAATCACCCCATCGGTGGGTTGATCTTGGCTATGGAGGAAAATCTTCTTGCGATCTAAACGAATTTCTACCGCACCCATATCCGTAAATTTAATCGCATTTCCGACTAAATTTGTCACCACCCGCCTGATTTCTAACGGATCACCCATAATAATCGGTGAGTCTGTTAAACAATTGCTAATCGGATTAAATTTAAGGGTTAATTCTTTTTCTTGAGCTAGGGGAGTCAGTTCTTGAATGACCTCTTGAATAATTTTCCCTAAATCAAAAGACGAAAAGGTTAAGGTTTTGCGACCCGCTTCATACCGATAAACCTCCAGTAAAGTATTCACCATTTGTAATAGGTTTTGATTACTGTTGATCATCGAGGTGATCGCGTCTTCAATGGTCGGCGAGATGTCTCCTAAAGCCCCCTGAAGAACTAAATGTAACATCCGATCTGCCGCGACTAGAGGAGTTCGCAGATCATGGGTCAGACGGGAGACAAAATCCTCCCTTTGGCGGGACATCGCCATCTGTTGATCAATGCTATGTTTGAGTCGAAGCAGCGAGCGCACCCGTGCTAAAAGTTCATCAACTTCAACAGGTTTGCGAATAAAGTCATCTGCCCCAGCATCCAAGCCTTCGACCACACTGGAATGATCATGGGCCGTGATTAACAAAATGGGAATAAACGGAAGATCGGAGTTTGTCCGAATGCGACGAGTCACCTCATAGCCATCAATTCCCGGCATCATGACATCGAGTAACACTAAATCGGGAGGGTCTGCGTTAATAGAGGCTAATGCTGAACTTCCATCAGACTTACAGACAACTTCGTATCCTTCTTCAGCTAATATTGCCTCGATTAAAAATAAGTTATCCGGGGAATCATCAACGGCCAGAATTCGATCACTAGATTTTAAAGGGGGGGCAATAAAAAGGGACATGATTTTGAAAAACGTGTTTTTTAAGACAACTCAGTTACAAGATTAATCTTGTTTAGCACATTTGTTATTGATTTTAACAAAAAATCTGTCAATAATAAAGACAATGAGATCATTAAGGGAAAATCAACCATGAGCGAAATTCGTGTTGTCCTTGTAGAAGACCATGATTTGACACGGGTAGGCTTACGAACTGCCCTACAACAAGAAAATAATATTCAGGTTGTTGGGGAGGCGGCGAATGCGAAGAGTGGGTTAGAAATTCTTAAACAGACCCAGCCGGATATTGCCATTATTGATATTGGTTTACCGGATATGGATGGGATTGAATTAACTCAAAAATTTAAACAATATATCTCTAATGGAGGAGTTCGAGAAACAAAGGTTCTAATTTTAACGATGCACGATAATGATGATGCTGTTATGGGAGCCTTTGCTGCGGGTGCAGATTCTTACAGTGTTAAGGATGTTAGCATTGATAAACTCAAGGATGCTATTTACACAACTTTTGAAGGAAATGCTTGGATTGATCCGATCATTGCTCGTACTGTTCTGAAGCAAGCCAAGAAAAAACCACCGGAGGTTGTAGCACCTAGTGATATCAAAACTGTAACTATTAATGCGGTAGAAGCGGAATATCAAGAGTTTCTGCAATCTTGCCCTTTAACTGAACGAGAATTAGAGGTTTTGGAATTAATTGTTGCTGGACGTAGTAACGCTGAAATTGCAGAAAAACTCTATATTACTGTGGGAACGGTTAAGACTCATGTTCGCAGTATTTTAAATAAACTTTGTGCTGATGATCGCACACAGGCAGCCGTTCGAGCTTTACGCTCAGGGTGGATTGAGTAAGATTTTTTGATTGATTTTGAGTTAGAATGAAGGTTTTTTTAACTATATTTTATTTAATTTTATAAAATTAAATAAAATTATTCTTCATTCTAACTATTTTTTATCCTTTAATTCTCTATTTTTTTGTAAAGTACAAAAAATATTTTATAATTTTAAATTTAACTAAAAGCTACTTTAATAAAAATAAATTTAATCCGTTAAAATTATTTAATTTATTTTCATAATAAAATAAGTAAAAATTGAGACTTTATATTTGCCAAATCTGATCAAAATAATAGAGTATAAATTAATTCTAAAATATTTCTAATATTTTTATTTTATCAGACTATTTAAAAACAAGATTAAAAATCCTGAAAAATAGCAAAAATATTGTTTAAATTATCCAAATAAAGGGTTTATTGATAACAAAAATTTTTGTGAATTTAACGATCACAATTTTAAATCATAAATTTTTTTTGATTAAATTGATTTAACTAATACCAAAAAAAGTATCAGCTTTAACAGGATTATATTGAGTATAATAATTGGGATTGCAGGCAATAATTCTATAGACTTATAGGTTTCTAGTTTTGGAAGATATAAAAATAAAGTTTTCATCCTTTATTGAAAACTATCTAAAAATTTAAAAGCTTGAAGATCATTTAATTTTAAAAAAATTTAACTGATCAATGAGCCTTAAATTTTGAGTTTAAAATTCTAATATTCATGACAAGACTTACAACCTCCAACCTGTAAAATAGCAAGGTTGCTTACTTGAGATAGGTTAAGCCAATCAGCACTTAAACCACAGATTTAAACCGAATGAAACTAAAATCCTGTTCCCTGTTCCGTATTTCCTGTTTCCGATTCGCTGAAGCCAGACAGAGAATTGGAAATATTGTTTAAATTTGGAGAGGGGGATTCTATCTTTCACTATAATTGAGGCAAGGGTATGCTCCCGCCTGCTTAATTCACCAGGGGTTAAAACGCAGTTAAACTTACAATTTCCAGGGTTAATCCAGAGAATAAGCGATCACGCTTTGTAGCTACCTCTACCGCAAGATATATTTGCGCCCAATAACGGGGTAAACCGTTGACGACATTCCGGGTAGCTATGTTACAATTGTTACAAAATAAATCCAGACTCAAAAGTAAAGTTGTTGACGTTAGCGAACTTAGGAATAAAGGATTAAATTCTATAAAAAATAGAAAAAACTGCACGTTGAAGTTTTTAAGGTTTAGTTTGTTAATCGTTTAAAAAACAACGTAGGATTTACATCATCAGACAGATAACGGTTATTCTGACTGGGGTTTACGATCAGACTTACAAGGGGTTAACTTCCCCACCTTCTTAAAATGTACTAGAAATAGTATGTAAAAACAATCAATTCTGAGTTGAGCTTAAATATTGGGAAAATAAGAAGATTTTAAGACTGTTTTTATCTCTAACAGTTCTAAAATTAACTAATTTTCACAGATCTTTATATTGCGGAATGCAAGTCAACGCTTATTCAATTCATTAAAAAATTTTTTCATGTGTACATCGTGGTCAAATTTTAAGTCATTGCCCTCAACAACAATTCTAGTCGTTGATGATTCGCCTGATATTTTATTTTTAGTAGAAGCCATTCTACAAGGGGCGGGCTATCATGTTAAATGTGCTGAAAATGGTTATATTGCTTTAGATCAAGTTAAAGACTCTCCTCCAGACCTGGTTATTGTCGATGTAATGATGCCCGGTTTAAGTGGTTATGATGTCATTCAAGGAATTCGCCAAAATTCCGACTTACCTTTTATTCCAATTTTAGTCATGACGGCTTGTAGTTTTTTTGAAGTGAAACAGGAATCAAAAGGAGAAGCTAATGGTGTCATTTATAAACCCATTGATATTGATGAACTACTGAATCAAGTCAATATGATGCTCAAAATCAAACAAAAAAAGACTGAACATCAAAGGTGTTCGACGTTCAGAGAAAAGTCTGCTTAATCAATTGAATCTAAATCAATGTTAGCTGGATTGGAATGAAATTTCCTCTTGCACAAAGACTTGAACTCGACTTAAACAGTGTTGCAATTTTTCGACTAATTCCGTTGCACCCTCTAAAGTTTGTTGTTGAGCGAGATCTTCAAGTTGTTTCGCGATTTCCGGCATTTCTAAGACTGCTGCACTCGCACTTGAACCCTTCAACGCATGAGCCTGTTGTTTTATGCCGCTATAATCTTGATTCAGGATAGCTTGATGCAAATTCTGAATTCGGATTTGAGCTTGTTCGATGAACAAATTCAGCAGCCGGTGTTGCAGTTGAAGATTTCCTTTGAGTAAACGATTGAGACGTTCTAAATTGACAGGACTTTCGGTAAATGTCAAGGCACTCATAGGATTTGATTCTAAGGTAGAGGTTTCAAATGCAAAAGCAGGGTGTCGATCAGATGAATTCACCGACTGTAAAACCGAAAGGCTTTGATCTGGGTCTGAGAGTTTGCAAGAACTCCAGCGCTGTAAGATTTTTCCCAGAGCATTCAATTCTACAGGTTTACTAACATAATCATCCATTCCCGCTTCTATGCAACGTTCTCGATCCGAAGACATGGCACTCGCCGTGAGGGCGATTACGATTGGCTGTCGATGAATCAGGTCAGGATGCTGGCGTAGACGCTGAGTGGCTTCATAGCCATCGAGAATGGGCATCTGACAGTCCATCAGAATCAGATCGTAATCTTTATAGGTTAATCGCTCTAAAACACTTTGTCCATTATTGACTAAATCGGCATCATACCCCAAAAGTTTAAGTTGACTCAAAATCACTTTTTGGTTAATCGGATCATCTTCTGCTAACAGAATTTTCAGAGTATGAGCTTGTAGGTTAAACCGTTGATCGCGATTTTGAAACGATTCTATCCGATGGGTTTGATGTTGCCATTGATGTAGACGAGTTAAAATAGTTGGAGATTTAAGATTTAGGGTCAGAACCAAGGTTTGTAAAAAACGTAAAGGCGCGACGGGTTTTAATAAATAGCTATAATCTCCTAAATTAACGACTTGTTCTGCGCGATCGCGTTGATTGAGTTTACTCATTAAAATCATTTTGGTCGAGGATTTTTCATCAGAATGATGTAAAGCCCGAACTAATTTAACGCCTTCTCGATTTAATAAAGGTAAATCAATTAAAATAATGTCATAAGGATTACCTTGTTCCAGGGCTGTTTTCCAAACGGTTAAAGCCGTGTTTCCATCCTCGACTTCATCGATCTGAATTCCCCAAGTTTGAGCAAAGGAACAGATGGAATTACGAACTAAAGGATTACTATCAACTACTAATAATTTCACCTGTTCCAACTCTGGAACTCGGTTTGAAGCGATGGTTTCAGCCTTCGATAATTCTACATTAAACCAGAAATTAGACCCTTCACCTAAAGCACTTTCAAACCCAATTTCACCCCCCATCAGATCCACTAAATGTCGGCAGATGGATAGTCCCAATCCTGTCCCTCCATATTGACGGTTGGTGTTAGAACTTGCCAAAGAAAAGGGTTGAAAAATTTGAGCTTGTAAATCTTGAGCAATACCAATTCCTGTATCTTTAACTGCAAACTTAACTTTGATTCTATCAGAATAGTTTGCCAATATTTTAAGCGTTAATATAATGTTACCTTTTTCTGTAAATTTAATCGCATTACTAATTAAATTTAGTAGAATTTGATGCAAACGTAAAGCATCACCCTTGAGTTGGCGGGGTAAATCGCTATCAATTTGGACAATTAACTCTAAGTTTTTTTCTTCGGCTTTGACCGTTAATAAATCAATCACCGTTTCCAGACAGCTATCTAAATCAAAATTGACCATTTCTAAACGAGCTTCTCCCGCTTCTAGTTTAGAAAAATCCAAAATTTCATTAATAACCGTCAATAAATGTTGAGCGCTACAATAAATCGTTGAGGTATAGTCTCGTTGTTGGGGAGTTAGTTGAGTCTCTAAGAGTAATTCAACCATCCCTAAAACCCCGTTCATGGGGGTACGAATTTCATGACTCATTTGAGCCAGAAAGTGAGATTTATGTCTAGCTGATTCTAAGGCGGCTTCCCGTTCTTCAATCAGTTGACTAATGGGTGTTGTTGCTAAAATTAAACCGCCGATTTTACCCGGCTTTTTATACCAAGGTTGAATCACCCAACTTTGTTGAAACTGGGTTCCATCCTCTCGTTCCCAAGTATCTTCTCCTTGAGAAATTGTTTCCCCTTTGAGTGCTTGTTGATGAACTATTTTCCAGTCTAATTTGATATCGGGAAAGACTTCATAATGGCTTTTTCCAAGCAAGTTTTGATCTTCTAAGTTATATTGGGATAGCCAAATTTTAGAATGAGCTAAATAGCGCATTTGGGTATCAAAAATGGCGATCGCAATGGGAAATTGGAAAATCAGATCTCTAATCTCTACTATCCTCTGTTCCCAAACAAAGTTGGCATTTTCTACATAGCCATGCAGAAGTAAACCCTTAATTTTGCCTTGGGGGTTTAACCAAGGATTAATATTCCAGTGAATTAACCCTTCTTCTGCATTCGCCCGTGAAACTAACTGTTGAAACTGAACGGATTTTTTTGTAGTTAAAACATATTCATAATGAGTTATCACTTCTGTTCCCATCGAGGGCGGAACAAATAGCTTTAAGTAATTTTTACCCCAAACTTCATGACGTTGATACCCATAATGTTTTGCGGCACTAAGGTTCCATTCTTGAATGCAGTAATCAACAGATAAACCGATTACCATACAGTCAAGGTGTTCAATCATTGACTGTAATTCAGTTAAGCTCGCTTTCCAGCCCAAGGCTAGTTGTCTTTGTTGCCAAGCCCATCCTAGAGCAACTAAAACTAAACTGGTGAAAAAGAAGTATAAAATCACAACTGTAGGCTCACCGAATGAGTAAAAAAGGGGAAACAGGAGCTAACATACAGTTCAAGTCAATTGGGTATTTTTTGACCAAAGCTCCTCAAGTCTAGCCCAGGAAATTGTAGAATTGTTTGCCCGATTCAATTGGCTTCATAGACTGGCTAAGATTAGGATTCTTAGAAATCTAAAAAATACCTTAACACAAATCAATAGAGTTTGGATGTACACGGTGTAACACGACTCAACTTCCAAAAACCTCGGATGGGAAATCCAGTTGAAATCAAACTAAACTCATGGATAGAGAGATTAAGAGTTGAAATCTGAGGGATGATCTGCAATTCATGGAAATTCGTTTAAAGGAATTTAATCTATACACAACAGATCTAGGCAACTGAGTCAGTTACCTAGACAAAATTTATCAATTCGATTGTATAGGGCTTAACACCAATACAAAACCCAATTAATGTTTATCGATCTCTTCTTTGACCGAATCTTTAACATTTTCTACTGTATGTTGTGCAGCAGCTTCTGTTTGCTTCATTTTTCCTTCTGCTTTATCTTCAGGATCGCCCGTAATGTTTCCAGCCGCTTCTTGGACTTTTCCTTCTACGTTTTTTAAGGTGGCTTTTCCTTTTTGTTCAGTGCTCATGATTATTGGTTTCTCCAAAATTAAATTGCTTAACTGTCTTGAGAATAAAAATCAGATTCAAAACAGCATTTATTAACCTTCTAAACAGTAATCAATTTTTATTGTTGTTTCCATCTATCCTCGGAGGGATTAGTCCATTTCCTGGGCTTTATTTAGTGCTGTAGGGTTTAACGCTGGAGGTCGCTTAGGTTTAAATTTCCCGATTCTAATTTAGGATTAACTTGTTTTTGCAGTCTATCTTTCTTTAGGAAGATTTAAACCCGAAACAAGCAGATTCATAAGTTATAAATTCTGAGAGTTCTCTCACAAGGTAGATGTTTGGAATAAATAGACTCGTTTGAATAGGAAAGAGATGTGCAAATTCAAAAGGAGGTTTGAAAGTATGCCGAAGTTAAATATTGGTTTAACTGAAGAGCAAATGCAAGGGGTTATAGAATTATTAAATGCAGATATATCCAATATGTATCTGCTCTTAATCAAAACTAAAAAATACCATTGGGATGTGGTTGGGCCGCAATTTCGTACCCTACATCAACTCTGGGAAGAACATTATGAAGCCTTAACTGAAAATATTGATGCGACGGCGGAACGTGTTCGGACATTAGGGGGTTATCCGGTTGGGACGGCGGAAGGATTTTTAAAACTAGCTTCCATTGAAGAACACGCTGGAGATCTTCCAAACACAACCGAAATGGTTCAACGATTAGTGAATGATCATGAGCAAATTATTCGTAATCTTCGTGAACATATTGATCAATGTGCTGAAGACTTTCATGATGCAGGAACAGCCGATTTCCTAACAGGATTAATGGAACAACATGAACAAATGGCATGGATGTTGCGTTCCTTTATTGAAGGGGAAGGTTTAGATTCCAACGGCGGACGAGTGAATGTTAGTCAAAAAGCTGTTGCAGCCAGTGTGATGTAAAAAAAGTTGACTTCAAAACGGTCTTTAAATAGTTATCAGTCTGCAATAAATTGCAATTTATCATCAAATTTTGAGTGATTATTATCGCTCATTTAATACAATATAATATGAATTGTTCATTGTTGACTGATAACTATTTATCCCCCATCTTGCTAATTCAATCTCTAGGAAAAAATCAATGGTTCCTTTAAAAGATGAAAATCCGATCCGAATTACACCGATTATTGCTTATATATTAATCATCATTAATGTTCTGGTTTTTTTCTATGAACTGAGTTTAACTCCCCCTGAATTAGAAAAATTCTTTCAGTTGTATGCCGTCGTTCCTAATCAACTCAGTGCCAGTTTTGATGGGGTTTCTGTTGGTCAATCCGTCCCCGAACCTTTTACTTTAATTTCCTCTCAATTCCTTCATGCTGGAATTATGCACGTTGGTTTTAATCTGTTATTTTTATGGATTTTTGGAAACAATATTGAGCAGGAATTAGGACATATTAAATTTTTAATTTTTTATCTCGTTTGTGGAGTCTTAGCCGTCTTAACTCAGTGGTTTTTCTCTCCTGACTCTTCCGTTCCTTCTTTAGGTGCAAGTGGAGCGATCGCAGGAGTGATGGGAGCTTATATTCTTAAGTTTCCCCAAGCTAAAATATTAACCTTAATTCCATTAGGATTCTTTTTCTATACGATTCGAGTTCCTGCTATTTTCTTTCTGGGATTTTGGTTTGTACAACAAGCCTTTAATGGTTTAATTTCATTAGGAGTTCCTGCTAATGTGGGAATGCAGCAAGGCGGTGTAGCCTATTGGGCACACGCTGGCGGATTCATTTTTGGGGCTATTCTGGGGCCGTTATTAGGCTTATTTTCCCGTCCTTCCCCTGGAAGATATAATGAATATTGGCAGTAAGGTTAAATGATTTACAGATTTTATAAAGTTTTTTCTATATTTTTTAAGATCTTTATTCAGCGAGTCTGGGTTGAGGTCTTTTATTGTATTCAAAATAAGTTTAACCCTCGAATGTGGTAATTTGTCATGTGAGCTTAGGAATGCTAAAATCACTCACAAGAATACTGTTGACGGAGAATAGAGAAAATGCTCTTTGCGCCAGTTGAAGAAAAAATGTGGGAGAAATCTTCCTCAAAACGTCAAAAAAAAATGTCGGATGGAGAAATTAATGATAAATACTCCTCCCAAGAAAACCGCATCCTAACTGAAATTAATCGTGAAAAGCTGCCTAGCTTTGCTGAGGCTTTAAAAAAAAACGGATATATGAATGTACAACCCGTTTACCAAAGAAGACCTCGATGGGATGACAAGATGAAGTCACGATTAATTGAGTCATTCCTAATTAATATCCCTGTTCCACCCATTATTCTGTTTGAAATAGATTACAACTCTTATGAAGTCATGGATGGTCAACAGAGAATTACAGCAATTAAAGAGTTCTATGAAAACAAACTCAAACTAACAGGACTCGAACTTTGGCCAGAAATCAATGGACGTACTTATGATCAACTTCCAATTAAAGTTAAAGCAGGAATTGATCGTCGATCCATCTCATCTATTGTTATTATTGCAGAATCAACTTCTGATCCTGAAACAGCTTTGTTCCTCAAACAGAAAAGTTTTGAACGCTTTAATACCGGAGGCGTAGATTTAAGTCAGCAGGAAGTACGGAATTGTTTGTATCATGGGAAGTTTAATTCATTATTACTAGAATTATCTCGTCATCCTATCTTTACTCAATCTTGGGGAATTCCTATCGATGAAAATGACCCTGATTTATTAAACAATAATCTTTATAAAAAAATGGAGGATGCAGAATTAGTGCTTCGTTTCTTTGCTTTAAGGAATGTAGACCATTTTCAACGAGGAATGGAAGGATTTCTTGATCTTTATATGATCAAAAGTTCAAATTTTTCTGATGAGGATATTTTAGTTCTAAAGGAAGTTTTTTTAGAAACAATTCGTCTAGCTTACGAAATTTATAACGATAATTTATTCAAACCCTTTGATCCAAAATCTAGGACTTGGAAGAAAGATTCCTATAAAGCTTATTATGATGCGGTCATGGTTGGATTTAATCGGCATTTGGATGAAGCTGAAATTTTAATTAATCAAAAACAAAAAATTATTGAAGAAACAAAGAAACTCTTTGAACGGGAAGAATCACGTCTTTTAACAGGAGGTGGAAAAAGTAAAGCAGAAATTCAACAACGAATCCAAATCTTTGATGATATGCTATTGCAGGTTATTGGAGAATAGCTTGCAATGTTTGAGAATCTTTTAGAAACATCCAGTATAAAAATTGCAACTGTTCGTGCAATGCTCCAGACTAATGATAGACTTAGGGCAATTGTTTTTGGAAAACAAAGTTTAAATAAAGATCCATTGCCGGAAAATAATGATTTTCTGGAATTGGCTCAAGAATTTCCTGGAGAAATTGAATGGAAAATCTATGACCACTGTGCTACTGTAATGCGATTGTACGCCATTTATGAACGATTTGTTGAAGATTTAATCTCCGAATGGTTACAACTTTTACCTGAGTTAATTTCCAGTTATTCCGATTTAGATGAAACAATTCAAAATACCCATCGAGAGGGAATTGGACGATTATTAATATACCCGAAAAAGATACGATTTGAAGACCCTGAAAACCAAAATCTATCTATTTATTATAAAAAAGTGGTTCAAGGGTTTTTGGCTGCCCTTAGTGATCATGAAAAATACGAGTTACTTCCTGAAATTTTTATATTCCATGAACAAAATTTAAGAAAGGATGCGTTAGTGGAATTATTCACTAACGCGGGAATTGAAAAGGCTTGGGAATGGATTATTCACTATCGACAGATTAAATATTTTATAGAGCAAGTCCGAGGAAATCAAAATACCGCCGAAGCAGAACTTAAACAATTTATTCACTATCGGAATAAAGCAGCACATGGATCAATTAATGAAATTTTAGGAATTCAAGAATTGCTATATTTAGCAGATTTTGTCGAAGCATTATGCCAAGCTTTAGCTGAATTAGTAACTTATCAAATCCTTTTAAAAAAAGTATCCATTGGACAAGCTCAAAAAGTTGGACGAGTTACGGAGTGGTTTAAAAAGCAAAAAGCAGCCATCGTAATAGTAGAGAATATAACTTTATCTGTAGGAGATAAGTTATTTCTAGTAAATGAAGAATCCTCTTATTGTTCTTTGACGAGAATTGAGAGTATTCAAATAGACAGTCAACCTAGAAATGAAGTTAAAATATCTTCTCCTACAGAAGTGGGATTAAAGTTTAATATTGATACTCGAAAAGGATTTAGCCTGTATCTAATCAATTAAAGTTACTACTTCTAATATTTCCTGAAGGAATAGAAGCAATTAATTGACGAGTATAAGCTTGTTTGGGATGGCGATAAATTTCCTCGGCGGTTCCCATTTCTTCAATTTTTCCTTGATTCATTACAATCATGCGATCGCTCATAAATTTAACCACACTTAAATCATGGGAAATAAAAATATAAGTGAGATTAAATTCCCCTTGTAACTCTTTCAATAAGTTCAATACTTGCGCCTGTACCGACACATCCAACGCTGAAACAGATTCATCACAAATAATAAATTTAGGGTTCAATGCTAACGCTCTGGCGATACAAATTCGTTGGCGTTGTCCCCCTGAAAATTCATGGGGATAACGACGCATTAAATCAGGATTTAACCCAACTCTTTCTAATAAATAAGCCACGCGATCGCGTTTTTCTTGAAACGTTTGTCCGACTGAATGAATAATTAACGGTTCCATGACCGCATCCCCAATGCTGATTCTAGGGTCAAGGGAACTAAAGGGATCTTGAAAAATAATTTGCAGATTCCGTCTGACCCAACGCATTTTTTGATTAAATTGTTGTTGATTTTGGTAATTTTTAAACCCACTAAATATCGAGGTTTCTAACGGAGGAGCCGTAATATCCTGACCTTCAAAAAAGACTTGACCACTCAAAGGTCTAATCAGTTGTAAAATCGCTCTGGATAAGGTACTTTTTCCGCAGCCTGACTCTCCCACTAACCCTAATGTTTCCCCCGAATAGACATCAAAGGAAACATCATTAACCGCCATTAATAATCGTTTGGTTTTTCCTAATATTCCTGGGATTTTAAACGCAACTCTTAAATTTTTAACCGATAAAAGAGGCTGATCTGAGGGTAAACTCGATAAAAATGCCTTAGATTTTAAAGCAATATTATTATAACTTTTAACAGGTTCTACTAAAGTTTTTTCTCGGATTTCTACCTCTCCATTATCCAGCGTAATAATATCCATAAAATCAGCCACCGTTGGTAAACGTTCAGCCGGAGTATCTAACGTGGGACGACAAGCTAATAATCCTTTTGTATAGGGATTTTGAGGGGTTGTAAAAATTTGCTGAATTGTTCCAGATTCAACTATTTTCCCTTGGAACATCACCGCCACTTGATCCGCAATTTGAGCTACAATTCCTAAATCATGGGTAATAAAAATCATCGCCATTCCTCGGCGTTCTTGTAATTCTTGAAGTAAATCTAATATTGTGGCTTGTACAGTAACATCTAACGCCGTTGTCGGTTCATCTGCAATTAATAATATCGGGTTACAAGAAATTGCCATTGCAATCATCACCCGTTGCAATTGTCCCCCCGATAATTCATGGGGATATCGATCTAACATGGCTCGTTTTTGAGCATTAATTTGTTGAATAACTTCTCGTTTTCGGCTCCGTTTATCTTGTAATTCCTGGGGAGAACGAGAGATTGATTGATGTTTTTGTGCTTCTAACGCTTGCTGCATTAATTCATCATCACTGGGGAGTAATTTCACTTCTTGTAATAATGATGCGGCTTTCCACATCGCTTGTTTGGGGGAAACCTGTTCATGCTGCATAATGGCTTCTGTTAATTGAAACCCAATGGTAAAAACAGGGTTCAAAGAGGTCATGGGTTCCTGAAAAATCATGGAAATTTGACCGCCTCGATAGGTTTGTTTTTGAGTTGGTGAAAGTTGTAATAAATTAACAGGTTGAGAATAGGGACTATAATCTTCAGATTCAGGAATTTGAAACCCAATTTCTCCCTCTACTTTCGCGGTGGCGCTGGAAAGTAACCCCATAATAGCCAAGGCGGTCACGGATTTTCCTGAACCGGACTCTCCGACAATTCCTAACGTTTCTCCCCGTCCCACCTGAAAGGAAATTCCATCAACGGCGGTAACAGTCCGTTCATCGGTGTCAAACTCAACCCGCAGATTATTCACATTCAGAACAACATATTGCATGGAAGTTACCGCCTTTATACATTATCTATATCTTGAATCAATTTAACAGAAGATGGGAAAATAGGGGATAAAATGGCGTCGCACTAACCCGAAAGGATGGCATCAATGTTAAAATCCGAAAATAGAAACAAATAGCCACTTTACTCAATTATGAATATTAAAGCTATTATTCACGAGGCAGAAGAGGGAGGGTATTGGGCAGAAGTTCCTGCACTCCCTGGATGTGTGACCCAAGGGGAAACTTGGGAAGAAGTGATGGGAAATCTGCAAGAAGCGATAGAAGGTTGGTTAGAGGTGGCAAATGAAACTCAACTTCAGGTTGAGTTTAAGTGATTGTTAGGGAAACTTTAAATGATGTTAACAGATTATATTTATGTAGCCATGAATTGAGCAAAATATGAGATTTTAGAGGATGGGATATTTTATGGAGAAATCCCCAACTGTCAGGGAGTTTGGAGTAGTGGCAAAACCTTAGAAGAATGTCGAGAAAATTTACAAGATGCGTTAGAAGGATGGATCATTTTAGGGTTACGTTTAGGTCATCAATTACCGATTTTAGAAAATATCAAGATATGATTAAACGTTAAGCGATCGCTTTCTATTATATCTTAATTCCCTAATCTGTTATCCCCTCAACTATTTTGATTTCTTCTTCTGTTAATCCATATAATTGATAAACCAGTTGATCAATTTTTGTTTCAAAATTCTTAACATCTTCCTCTTGAGGATTAAGACATTTTTCAACAAGGTTTGTTATGGCTTGACACTCTGATTGGCTGGAGGTGGGAATAGGGAAATCTTTCATAAATATTGAGCTTGGTTCGTAGAAATCCCCCTGTAATTTTGATAGTAAATTCTGAAACAAAAACCCCACAACCCTAGAGTTAAGAACTGCGAGTAGAAATTTATCAGGGGTAGGAATAATAAATGCTTTCTGATTTGTATAATAGCCTAATTCATCCCAAGCAAATTCATTACTCTTACAAATATTTGGATAAATAATTTTAGATTCTTCAAATTCTTTCCAGTAAATACAAGATCGCAATTCCCAAAAGAATTTACCCTGATCACATCTTTTAATTAAGGCTTCCTTAAATTGATTAAAATATTGAAAAATCCCAGGATATGTGTTATAAAAAATCTTTTCTGCTTCTTTTTCTGGTTGATCAGACCAAGGATGTTTTTTATTTTCAGAAGACTCAATTTTGATCAAATATTGATCAGCAAAATCTACTCGCCATTTTTTAACATCACGACCACGCAGCAAAGGTTTAATAACTTCCGCAGACGAAGAATGTTCAGCGATTAATTTATCTCTTGTTTGGCGATCAATGATAAAAGCCTCGTTAAATCCTGTTTTAATACCATAATAAAATCTACCATTTACATATTCTCCTAACGGTGTACCAGTATTTCGCAGTTTCGCCAGCAAGTCCAAAACCTGAGAAGATTCTAGTCGCCAACCATCAGATTTTAAGTTTCTCTGAGGAATTATCAAACTATCCTGCTCTAAAACCGCCACAAATTGTGAAATATTTTGTTTTTTTGTTAGATCCCATGATAAAGCTTTTAATTCATTCGCGTCAGATTTCAATTTACTTAAAGAGATAATGCTAGGATAAGCGATCGCTTCTTCAAAAACCGGAAAATCACCGAAATCGATTAAATGATAAATCGTTGTTTTATCTCTCAAAAGTTGACGCAACTTTTCACCATAACCTGCTCTCAAATATTTATTAGAGGAGATATAAATTAAATTACCTTTTGCTTTTAATAGATGCAAACCTAATTCATAAAAGTAAACAAATATATCACTAATACCTGTATAACATTGATAATTTTTCTGTAAAATTGCCTTAAATTCCTTAATTTCTTCTTGTCTAATATAAGGCGGATTTCCAATCACCACATCAAACCCAATAAACCTTCCTATATCATCCAAAACTTCAGGAAACTCAAACCGCCATTCAAACGCATTTTCATAAATTTTACCGCTTTCAATTTCCTCAATTTCTATCCTTAACTTATCAATCTCATTATTTAACTTAACAATTTTTTTATCCCGTGCTTTCTGTTCCGCTTTAGTTTCCTCAAATAATAAAAGTTGATTCTCTAAACTATAAACCTCTCCCTCTAACTGTCTTAACTTCGTTTTCTTCGGGTCAGTCCCTTGAAGAGTGGTTTTAAAATTACCTTTAATCGTATTCATTAACTTTTCCATCTCTCGCTTTTGCTGTTTATTCTCAGCATGACGATAGGTTTCAACAGCCTTTTGATAAGTTTCAATGTCAATTTTATTTTTCTTTAACGCTGGTTTTAAATCCGCATCCAAAGGAAACCGACTAATTAACGAGTTACCGCATTTTATATTAATATCAATATTCGGTAAGGTTTCCAATTCAGAATAATTCGTATCTGTTTTATAATAGGCATTTTTTAACAATTCTATCCATAACCTTAACCGACAAATCTTAACCGAGTTGGGGTTAATATCCACCCCAAACAAGCAATTTTCAATCATCGTTTGCTTTTCATGAAATAAAGTTTCTTGAACCCGTTGACTTTCCTGATTTTGAGGGGTATATTTAAACGGTTGATTATCTTCATCGGTAATAATTAATTCATCATTTTCTACCGTAATTTGATATTCTTTTAATCGTCTCCCGCCTTGATCTTGTAAAATCTTCAAATCATGTTTAATGGCGATCAGTTCGTTCAACGCCGAAACTAAAAAATGTCCTGACCCCACCGCCGGATCACAAATTTTAAGACGGTTAATAATTTGATTTGCTTCCGTTCTATCTTCAATTTTATCATATAAATCCTTAAGAGTTTGACAATTCCAACCCTTAATTTCATTGAATTTCTGAACAACCGCTTTTCGCAGAGTTTCTCGACACATATACATGGTAATAAAACCAGGGGTAAAATATGACCCATCTTTATAACCGTTAATTTTCTCGAAAATTAATCCTAAAACCGACGCATTAATTAAGGTTTTTTGTTCCTCTTGAATTCCTTCTGACCCTTCACTACTAAAATCATAAGCATCCAGAAACTCAAATAAATATTGTAGGGTGTTGAGTTCTCCCGTCCGTTTATTTCCGTTACCATCTTTTAAAACCGTTGATGAAAAGATGGGTAGTTTTTCTTCTCTGAGATTACTAATAACAATGGTTTGATGTTCAAGTTCAGTCGGTTCAAACAGGGAACTATTCAAATAAGGAACCTGAGCAAATATTCCTGTTAAATCCGGTTTTCGTTCACTAGATTTAACCGCTAAGACTTGGAAAAATAACCGATCTAAATCACCCAAATCATGAATTTTATTTGTATTTAAAAAAGCAAAATCAGAATTTCCTTTATGGTAAGTGATTAATTGAGATTCTAATAATTTTAAAAATAGAATCCGGTTCATCCAAGTAATGGATAATTCTAACGCAATATTAAAAAGTTGTTCGGGTTCGGTTTCTCCAAATTGTTCGGGGTTTTCCAGTCGAGAAATTTTATCTAAACTATCGAGTTGTAAAATAGCATTTTCAATCAGTGAACCCGGATTTTGTTTATCTTTGGGTAGACGTTGGATCAGTTTTTTATTCTTTTCTTTGGTTTCGGTTAAACCAATAATATACAGTAATTCACTATAAAACCCTTTGTCTAAAGTATTACTATCATTCGCAATGGGTAATTTTAATAAATGTTGAGGAGACAGTAACTTAAATAAAGCGATTAGTTTTTCATCATCTTCAGGGTTATTATTTCTAACCAATTGTTCATAATCTCGAATATCAAAATAAGTAAATATTAGTTCATGTTTAATAGCTTCAATGGCAGGTTTAGCAATTTCCTTATAGAAAAAATCCGTTGTTTTACCCGTTAAGCGTCCGGCTTCAAAATCTTCAAATTGTTGAATTAATGGTTTATTTTCACAAAAATATTTTTCAAAACTCTGAGCATCAAAAATAAACCATTCATAAATATTAGTAATAATTAAATATTTAATTTCTAGGTTTTTATTGTTAATTCGTTCTCTTAAAAAATATAAAACCAACTCTTGTAAAGCTTTTGCGTTCAGGTTTTCGACCTTCACCATTTCAGCTTTATTTTTGGGTTTCTTAACTTCTAAAATAATACCGACACTGCTTTTAGACTCTTTTTGATTGTGAATAACGAGATCGTTTCGTTCTTTGGTATTAATAAAATAGTTAGGACTATAATAGGTATTTTTCAGGAAATCAGCCATGAGATTTTTATGAAATTCTTCTGACTCCTTTTCATTAATTTGATCAAGGAGATTAATCAAATTAGCTTTAAATTGTTCAATATCGCTCCTGCTAACTTTAACTTTCAGAAACGCTTTATTTAATGCTTCTCTGGGTTGTCTGGGGTGATTGTTCACGATCAAAACCTCAAAAAACAAGACTGATCATTGTTCCCAGGCTGAAGCTTGGGAATGGTTCAGGGGGTTCTACCTCCAAATTAATTCTACATCCCAGAGAAACCGGGTTTCTGCGTTGATATAGCTAACTCACCCAGAAACTTGCTGAGAAACCCGGTTTCTGGCGTTACCTCTACATCCCAGAGAAACCGGGTTTCTGCGTTAATATAGCTAACTCACCCAGAAACTTGCTGAGAAACCCGGTTTCTGGCGTTACCTCTACATCCCAGAGAAACCGGGTTTCTGCGTTAATATGGCTAACCCACCCGCAAACTTGTTGAGAAACCCGGTTTCTGACTCTATATATATAGATCAAACGTACAATGTAACGAAATATTACAATAATGCCGTCATAGAGGTATAGCGTCTTGACATCTGAGAAGGGGTTCGTTATCTTGAAATACATACCCGGGTACACAAGTTCACTGTCCTATGCAAAATAAGCAAAAGGTAACTCTCTATCTTCCGCCTGAACTGCACCGCAAATTAAAAATTAAAGCGGCAGTTGAATCAGAACCGATGTCATCCATTGCCGAACGAGCCATTGTTTTCTACCTGACTAATCCCGAATTGGTAGACGAAGTGGAGACATCCTACGGACAAACCCATCGGGTTTACTCCTGTCCAGATTGTTCCAGTTCCATCGTCATGAAGGAAGGGGAATTGACCTCATTAAGAGAGCAACCCAGCGTCCTATCCGATGATGAACTCCCCGTCCAATCCGTCAGAGATGTTGAATCGACAACGGCCCAATCGGGAGAAGAAGAACTGGTTCCCTGCTAAATCCCTGGCTTCGATGCTGGCGCGAGTTGTGTTCAGAATCGGACGTTAGGAATCAAAAATCCTGTAAACGTTACACCGTCTCTATTGGATCGAGGACTATGCAAGAAGAACTTAGTATCTTAATTGAAGCCCGATATCCTCTGATCTACCTCGTCACCTCTGAGGAAGAGCGGTCTGAGCAGGCTATCGCCAAAATCGCGCAAGCCAAACGCCAGAGAGAGGTATATGTGTGGACAGTCACTCGTGGCTTAGTCAAATATGATCAAGCACGAACAGCAGTTCAGTCCAACACGGTTTCCCCTCAAGCGGCGATTGAATGGGTGATTCGACATAGAGAGCCTAACGTAAGCGGAGGTATCTATATTTTTAAAGATTTGCATCCCTTCAAAGATTCTCCTGAAGTGACCCGGTGTTTACGGGATGCGATCGCAAGTTTCAAAGGCACAAACAAGACGATCATCTTGATGTCGCCGATTCAATCTATTCCCATCGAGCTAGAGAAAGAAGTTGTGGTTCTGGACTTCGCTCTGCCCGATATGAAGGAACTCAATCAAGTGTTAACAGCCCAACTGGAGCAAGCCCGGTCTCGACGTTTAACCACCGAAGGACGAGAAAAACTGCTCAAAGCAGCATTAGGCTTAACCCGGGATGAGGCTGAGAAGGTGTACCGGAAAGCTCAAGTCACCGCCGGACGTCTGACTGAAGAGGAAGTTGATGTTGTTCTCACTGAGAAAAAGCAACTGATTCGACGCAATGGCATCTTAGAATACATTGATGTCGATGAAACCATTGATTCAGTCGGCGGTTTAGAAGAACTGAAGCGGTGGCTATACCAACGCTCCAACGCCTTCACCGAAAGAGCCAGAGAATATGGCCTACCCCAACCCAAGGGAATGTTAATCTTAGGGATACCCGGATGTGGAAAATCCCTGATTGCCAAAACCACCTCTCGGTTATGGGGATTACCCTTACTGCGATTAGATATGGGTCGGGTATATGACGGTTCAATGGTGGGACGTTCCGAAGCCAACCTGAGAAACGCTTTAAAAACGGCTGAATCGATTTCTCCAGTGATTCTATTCATCGATGAATTAGATAAATCCTTCGCCGGAAGTGCCGGAAGTGCTGACTCAGATGGTGGAACCTCTAGCCGGATCTTTGGATCATTCCTCACCTGGATGCAGGAAAAAAGCTCACCTGTATTTGTGATGGCAACGGCCAACCGCGTTGAACGCTTACCCGGAGAATTCCTCAGAAAAGGCCGATTTGATGAAATCTTCTTTGTAGATCTTCCCACAAAAGAAGAACGCCAAGATATTTTTAGAATTCATCTGTCCAAACGCCGTCGGGAAATTGAACGCTTCGATTTAGAGCAACTTTCTACCGTTTCCGAAGGCTTTTCTGGAGCAGAAATTGAGCAAGCCGTAATCGCTTCGATGTACGAGGCTTTTGCTCAAGACCGCGAGTTTACGCAGCTTGATATCATTGCCGCGATTAAGTCCACTTTGCCCTTGTCCAAGACCATGAACGAACAGGTCACCGCACTACGAGATTGGGCAAGACAGCGTGCACGTCCGGCTGCGTCCTCCGTCGCTGAATATCAGCGCATGGAGTTCTAAAAGCTTACTCCTAGTCCAAATAGGAGGTAAGGCTAGTCACCTAAACAGGCTAGCAGTTCCCAAAAAAAAAGCCGTCCAATCATTAAAGGCGGCATTGATTCTAACCAAACCGTTGTTGTTTCGTTTTCAGTTCCACGGAGGATACCTAAATGTCTCACTTTAGCACACTGCGTACCAAAATCACCGATTCCGAAATCCTGAAAGCTTCTCTGCGTGATCTGGGCATTAGCACCAAAACCAGCGCAGATGTCCGGGGTTACAATGGCCAACGGGTTCGTGCCGACTTGGTTGCAGTTCTTGAAGGCGAATATGACCTCGGTTGGTCTCGCAACAGCGATGGTACCTACGATTTAATTGCTGATCTGTGGGGTGTTGCTAAAAAACACAACCAGACCGAACTGATCAACTCCATTAATCAAAAGTACGCCGTTAACAAGACCTTAGCTGATGTCAAACAGCGCGGTCTGCAAAACGCCAACGTGAAATTGGTCGTCCAAAAATAGTTGGTCAAAGCGTTCCCAAGCTTGCGGGTTAACCGAATTTAGACGGGTTAACCCGTTTTTCTATTTGCAACTCGATCAATTTATAAGATATCCTAAGTATATTCAATAGAGTGGATCGATAATCTACTCCTTAATAAGCGTAGCAAATTCTCATGCAAACTGAAGCTTTTAGCGAGCTTTTTCCACTATTCAAGGGGGCCAATCCTGAAACATTAGAATGGCTGCTATCCGTTGCTGTCAAACATGAATATCCCGCCGACCGGGCTGTTGTCATGGAAGATGCTTGGGGGAATGCCGTTTATTTTGTCGTTTCTGGGTGGGTAAAAGTCCGACGCTTATCTGGGGATGAAGTGGTAACATTAGCCATTTTAGGACACGGCGATTTCTTTGGAGAAATGGCGATTTTAGATGAATCTCCCCGTGCTAATGATGTTATCGCCTTATCGTCAGTCCGATTAATTAGTGTTTCTGCCCAACGCTTTATCCAGACGTTGTTTAAAGATCCGCAACTTCATCATCGAATGTTGCAATTGATGGTGCGTCGTTTGCGCCAAACCAACCAACGGTATCAAATTCGTCACAGACCTCCAGCCGTAAAACTCGCCAATACCCTCGTAGAATTAGCTGAAAATTACGGTCAGCCCACTGAAAAAGGGGCGGATATTTTTAATATTCCCTTCCAAGATTTAGCGGATGTTACAGATATTTCTTTGGAAGAAACAAGCAAAATAATGGATAAAATTATGAGTAAAGGCTGGATGACGATTGATGAAGAACGGCAAGTGATTCATTTGCTCAATCTTAAACATTTAAACCATCTTGCCAGTCAATAAAGCCGAAACTATTTTAATAGATAGGGAATAGGGAATAGGGAATAGGGAATAGGGAAAATAGAATGAACTCCCTGTTTTCTATTCCCTATTTCTTGGATAAACTTATTTTTAATTGCCCAAACTTATGACTGAAGCAACTCAAACTCGTCCTGATTCTTTGACTGAGGTTACTCCTATTTTACAATATTGGGTGGGAATGCCTCAACCCGAATCCCATTTATTTGAAATTAGGTTACAGATTCGAGGAGATATTCTTTCATCTTCCCCCTTAGTGTTAAAAATGCCTGTTTGGACTCCTGGGTCTTATTTGGTGCGGGAATATTCCCGACATTTACAAGATTGGGGCGTTTGTGATCAGGACGGAAACCCCTTAAAATGGAAAAAAGTTAGTAAAAATAATTGGCAAATTTACTCGGAATCAGCTACAAAAATAACAGTTTCCTATCGCATTTTTGCCAATGAATTAACGGTTAGAACTAATCATTTAGATTCGTCTCATGGTTATTTTAATGGGGCGGCTTTATTTCTGTATGTACCGGGATATGAAAAACACCCGATTCAAGTTACTATAGAACCCCCTAAAAATTGGATAGTTACCACAATTTTACCAACGGTTTCTCATCAACTTAATACGTTTTATGCGGCTGATTTTGATACGTTAGTCGATAGTCCCTTTGAAATTGGAACCCATCGGTTATATGAATTTCAAGTTGAAGGAAAATCCCATCAATTAGCAATTTGGGGGGAAGGAAATCTTAATCCTGAACGGTTACTCACGGATTTTCAAAAAATTATAACCGCCGAATCTGAATTATTTGGTGGCTTACCCTACAAACGCTATTTATTTTTATTGCATCTTTATAATCAAGGGTTTGGCGGGTTAGAGCATAAAGAGTCTTGTTCGTTAATTTATTCTCGATTTGGGTTTCGCAATACTGATAAATATAATCGGTTTATGCAGTTAGTCGCCCATGAATTTTTCCATTTATGGAATGTTAAACGAATTCGCCCCAAAGCTTTAGAAGTATTTGATTATGAACAGGAAAATTATACTTCTTCTTTGTGGTTTTCGGAAGGGACAACCAGCTATTATGATATGGTGATTCCCTATCGAGCGGGAATTTTTGATGTTAAAGGCTTTTTAAATGCGATCGCTAAAGATATTACTCGGTTACAAACCATTCCAGGGCGGTTAGTTCAACCCTTAAGTGAGTCAAGTTGGGATACTTGGATTAAACTCTATCGCCGCGAACCCCATAGTGATAATAATCAAATCTCTTATTATTTAAAAGGAGAATTAGTCTCATTTTTACTGGATTTATTAATTAGAGAAAAACAGGGAAATCAGCGATCGCTCGATGATGTTATGCGTCAAATGTGGTCAGAATTTGGTCAACCGGAAATTGGTTTTACTCCCGAACAATTAGAACAGGTAATTGAGTCTATTGCGGAAACCTCGTTAAGGGATTTCTTTCAAAAGTATTTGTATGGACTAGATGAACTTCCCTATAATCAATATTTAGAACCCTTTGGGTTACAATTAATTGCTGAAACAACCGATGAAACTCCCTATTTAGGCTGCAAAGTTGCATCCGAAAAAGGTAGAGAAATGATTAAATTTGTGGAAACCGGAAGTCCGGCTGAAGCCGCAGGATTAGATATTCAGGATGAACTTTTAGCCATTAATGGATTTAAAGTCACCTCTGACCAATTCCAGGAACGGTTAAAAGATTACAAACCGGGCGATACAGTAGAATTAACCTTTTTTCATCAAGATTTGTTGCGAACTTGTCAAGCTACGTTGACATCTCCCCGTCCTAATTATTACAAAATTGTTTCTGTTAGCCAACCAACTCCTCAACAAAAACGAAATTTTGAAGGCTGGTTAGGGTGTCCTTATCACAATTTATAGCCGTCCCAGCAGGGTGATGAAATCTTTTTTTCCCCATTACCCATTCGTAATTCGTAATTCGTAATTCGTAATTCCCTTCTATATGAGATGATTAAGGGGAAATATTCAGAGGTTCAGCGATGGAAGTACCCCCCCCTCCTTCAATTACACCCCGTCAAATGAATCTGTTGCGGGTTGTAACCTCGATGGCTTGGTCAGATGGAGAATTAGCAACAGAAGAAGTTGACGTGATGTTGAATCAGTTTAGCCGTTTGTTCGCCAAACAGGAACAACAACAGCAACAACTTCAACAGGAATTAAGGGATTATTTAATGCAGAATATTCCCTTAGATGAGTTAATTCCAAAACTTGAAACCCAAGCCGAACGCGAACTGGTACTCGTTTTAGGGTATGAAGTGATTAACTCTAGTTCTCGTACCCCCGATGAACCTAAAATCAACCCGGAAGAAGCAGCGGCTTATCAGAAATTATTGCAATTACTGAATCTCCCTCCAGAAGTGGTTCAACGTTTAGAATCTGAGATGGATAGTCCCTCCCATTCTAAAGCAGAATTAATTGAAACCATCACTCGTAAATTAGGACAGTTTATTCAAAAATAATCTCTCATCAGTCATCAGTTTTTAGTTTTTAGCCAACAACTATAGATAGAAACTGTTCAATCTTGCACTGATAACTGATAACTGATAACTGATAACTGACCACTGTTCCCTTTTATCTATACAAATGCTATGAATGACATTGCTAAACAAGCCCATAATGGTCGTGTTGCAGCCATCATTCAAGTAATTAATGAACAAATGACTGATTTAGGGGTAAGAACTCGTGCTGTTTTTACCCATGATGTTTTGCAACTGCTTTGTGAGGCGAAAAATCCTGAATCTTTAGAAAAAACAACCATTGTTACTAAAATTCGTGGAATTTTGGAGTCTATTTCTCCGCGTAATATTCGCCGAGTCCGAATTAATAGTCGCATCCTGAAAGAACAGCAATTACTTTGGTTAGAAACCATTAGCCAAGATCCAGAAGAGCAATTACTCTGGTCAGAAGATATTATTCTCAAAAAACCGAATGTTTTTAAACGGTGGTTTAATCGTTCTACCCCTAATCAACCCATTGTTAACAATTTATCCTCAAATTCTAAGCCTGAAAAACGTCAATTTTCACTGAGTTTAATTTTAGGTATTGGGGTAAGTTTACTATTAGGATTAATAGGATTGTGGCTCTACAGCGAGTTACAATTTCAATTATTCAACGCCTTACAATCTCACCGAAAATACAAGGTTGAAGTGTCTCCTTCCCCTCAACAACCTTTATCTTCAGCAGAACAGTTTAGCCAAGCCGTAAAACTTGCCATTGAAGCCGTCGCCGAAGGACAAGTTGCCGATACCCGTCAAGAATGGTTAGAAATTGCTCAAAAATGGCAACAAGCTGCTGATTTAATGGCGGAAGTCTCTCCTGATTTTGAACGTTATAAAATAGCCCAAGATCGCGCAATATTATATCGTAAAAATCAAGAACAAGCCCAACAAAAAGCGGATGAATTAAATAATTAATAGAAGTATTATCCCTATTCCCTATTCCCTATATTTTGATAAGTTTGTTCTAACATTTTCGGGGTAATCTGTTGTTCTCCATGATAGTGTAAACGTCGATTTAAACAGCCAATAGTTTTAACATAGGAAGACATGGTATTAATATCATGAGTAATCATTACAATGGTGATATATTCATTTAATTTTAATAATAACTCATAAATACTGCTGCACATTTTAGGGTCAACACTAGCCGTAGGTTCATCTAAGAGTAAAATTTGCGGTTCACTCGCTAAGGCTCTCGCAATATAAACCCGTTGTCGTTGTCCTCCCGATAATTCCCCAATAGGTCGATTTCTTAAGTCTAACATTTCTACTTTTTCTAAAGCCTGAATCACGATTTCTTCATCTTTTTTTGTATAGGGTTGGAATAAAGAACGCTTTCCTAACCGTCCCATTCTCACCACTTCATCCACCCGGACGGGAAAATTGCGATCAAACTCTAAAATTTGAGGAACATAACCCAAATAACGCCGACCTTGGATTACAGAACGACCCATAATTTTAACCTCTCCTTTTAACGGTTTAAGTAACCCTAAAAGCACTTTAATTAAGGTTGTTTTCCCGCCTCCATTAGGGCCAATTAATCCTAAAAAATCTAATTCATGAACCGTTAAGTTAATCTCTTCTAAAATAGGTTCATGGGGATCATAACCCGCCCAAACTTGGTTTAAACGGATGACTTCGTTTTTTAGATAAGGGTTTGGGGGTAAATCTTGAGAATTTGACACGGGTACAAAGGTAAATTTAGGAAGTAAAATCATGGCTAACTTTAAAATGATTAGGGGTTTGAACTTTGAGATAAGGTTTCAGAAACTTTTAATAAATTATCAGACCAATTTTCATCTAAATCACTAATGAACACAACTTGACCTCCGATTTCTTTCGCTAAGGTTTCCGCAGAACGCGGACTAAATTCAGGTTGGGTAAAAATAATTTTAATATTTTCTTGTTTAGCCTCAGAAATTAAATCTGCTAACTCCGCAGCACTGGGTTCTTGTCCCCCAACTTCAATGGCTTCCTGTTCCAAGTTATAATCCTTAGCAAAATAACCCCAGGCGGGATGAAAAACCATAAATTTACGATTTTTGAGGGGGGTTAATTTTTGGCTAATTTGTTGATCGAGTTGGTCAACTTCTGTGATAAACTGATTTAAGTTAGCTTGATATTCAGCTTGACGATTGGGATCAATTTTAACTAAGCCATTATAAATATTTTGAGCTTGAATTTTAACTAATTTAGGAGATAACCAAATATGAGGATCTAAAGTTTCTTCAACCCCGTGACTTTCTCCTTCTTCATGGTGATGTTCCACCATTGGAATCCTCTCAATTCCTTGAGTTGAATCCACGATTAACATTGTTTGATTCGCGGCTTTAATTCGATCCATCCAAGCGGTTTCAAAGGCAACACCAACGGTAATATAAGCTTCGGCATCATTTAAGGCTTGTAATTGTTGAGGTTTGGGTTCATAATTATGTAAATCCACCCCTGGGGGAATCATCACATTAACTCGAACATTCTTCCCCCCAATTTTTTCTACAAAATATTTTTGTGGCATAATACTAACCGTAATATCTATTACAGAATTAGCAGTTTCCGTTGATGTTTTTGTTGCGGGTGAGGGGTTATTTTCAGCCAAATTTTTAGGTGTAGAAACGGTGTTACACCCACTGATTAAACCGATCCCCAATAATAGCATTACCATTGGGGGATAAACGCACAACCTCATGTTGATGTCCTCAATGTACCTTCTTGCTCACTTTACCAAGCACCCGCCGCGAACTAGCACCCTTGGCATGGGACTTGACTTAACTATAATGATAATCGTTTTCATTTTTTTTGGGAAGGGGGTTTCCCCTATCTTCAGGAGTAACCTGCACTCAAAAATCTAAAATTCAAAATTCCTGGTCACGGTTTATCCTAAGAACAGCAGTCTTTATTCTCCGGTGATGAATCAACGTTCTAATTCCCTAGTCTCTGTGCGGGACTTTTTCCAGCACTATCCTGAAGCAATTGCAGCAATAGTTTGTGCCATTTTGGTCTTAATGGGTTGGGTTTGCTTACAATTCGGCTGGGTCGGATTCGCATTTTTAGTGTTACCCATTGCTTATGTAATTGGGGGTTATGAAAGTGCCAAAGATGGGTTAAGCACACTTCTTAAAGAGAAACAATTTGATGTCGATTTATTAATGATTGTTGCGGCTTTAGGAGCCGCTATTTTAGGGGTTTGGAAACAAGATTATTTTTTAATGATTGATGGCGGAATTTTAATTTTAATTTTTGCCATTAGTGGTGCTTTAGAAAGTATTGCCATGCAGCAAACAGAACGCAATATCCATAAATTAATGGAATTAACCCCTGATACGGCTACTGTTATTAAGGATCAACAAGAGCAAAAAATTCCGATTCATCAATTAAAAATTGGAGATATTATTGTAGTCAAACCGGGAGAACGAATTCCCACCGATGCTGTTATTATATCGGGGAATAGTACCCTTAATCAAGCTCCTATTACCGGAGAATCCATTCCCGTTGATAAAACCGTTGGAGATGAGGTTTTTGCGGGAACTTTAAATGGAAATGGGGCACTGCAATTAAAAGTTCATCAACCTCCTGAAAGTAGTTTAATTCAACGGGTGATTCATTTAGTAGAACAAGCCCAAACCGATGCTCCTCCCTCTCAGCAATGGATGGAAAAATTTGAACGAAGTTATGCTCAAGTCATTGTTTTAATGGGTCTAGCATTAGGAATTTTACCGCCTTTATTCCTGGGATGGGATTGGGAAACCACGATTTATCGCGCCTTAATTTTTTTAGTCGTGGCTTCTCCCTGTGCGTTAATGGCTTCTATTATGCCCGCATTATTATCAGGAATAGCGAATGGGGCAAGACATGGAATTTTATTTAAAAATGGGGCACAATTAGAAAAAATTGGACGTATAAAAGCCATCGCCTTTGATAAAACTGGAACCTTAACAACAGGAAAATTAACAGTTGTCGATATTATTCCATCGGCTGGGGTTTTAGAAAGTGAATTATTGCAATTAGCAGTAGCAGTAGAATCCGTTTCAGAACATCCCATCGGACAAGCTATTGCTAAATTTGCTGTGGAAAAAAATATTCCTCGAATTACCGCCGTTAATGTCGCCACTCAAATCGGGGAAGGGATTATTGGAAAAGTTGATGACGACCAGATTTTTATCGGCAAATTAGAATGGATTGAGCAACATCAGATTCAGGTTAATCCTGAGTTAATAGAAATTAGTGATCATTTAGAAACCGATGGAAAAACAGTGGTTTGGATTGCTAAAAATCAGCAAACTTTAGGGTTAATTGCGGTAGCTGATACCGTGCGGTTAGAGGCAAAAACCTTAATTAAAAATTTGAAAAAATTTGGCATTGAACAAGTTGTTATGCTGACGGGAGATCATCAAAGAACCGCAGATAGTGTGGCAAAACAGTTGAATATTGATTTGGTTTATGCTAACTTATTACCAGAGGATAAATTAACCATTGTTCGACAATTAAAAACCCGTTATCAAGGGGTGGCAATGGTGGGAGATGGCATTAATGACGCTCCCGCTTTAGCCTTAGCAGATGTAGGCATTGCCATGGGGGGTGCGGGAAATGATGTGGCGTTAGAAACGGCTGATATTGTGTTAATGACGGATCAATTGGGTAAGATATTAAAAGCGATTAAACTGGGTCGTCGGGCTAATCGCATTATTAAACAAAATATTGCCTTTGCGCTTTCATTTATTGTGATTTTATTAATTTCTAACTTTTTCGGTTCTATTAATATGCCGATTGGTGTGATTGGACATGAAGGGTCAACGGTATTAGTCACCTTAAGTGGTTTACGGTTATTAAAAAGTTAGTCAGAAACCCAGTTTCTTCAAGAAACCGGGTTTCTAAGAGGGATTTTGTAAATCAACAATTTGTTGAGAAAACCAAAATGCAGCGTTAAAATTATTGGTTTTTTCTAATTGTTCTAAGGTTAATTCTAATAACGCAATGGGTAGACCGTTTAAAACAACGGACGTGTTGATTTCCTGGTATTTACCATTGTCTTGTAAGCGAAAAGCAATAGCCCGTTTTCCTCGAATATCAATCACCCAATATTCAGGAATTCCTAATGCTGCATAAAGTTGTTTTTTCTCATCTAAATCCATCGCTAAAGTCGTATCAGAAATTTCCCCAACTAAATCAGGAACTCGCCATTGTTCTAAATTAATTCGGCGCGGTTCTCCTTCTTGCCATTTGGGAGAATTTTCACCAATATATAACACTTTATCCGGTGAAGCCGCCCGTTGGTTGGGTTTTTCGATCACACAACCACTAAAGGAATTTGCTAATACCCCAGGTTCCCGCGAAAACCAAACATAAAATAAAAAACTCAATAAATCGTTCACATTAGAGTGATTAATGCCTTCATTTCCCATATCAATCCACAAATATCCTTGATCAAAAGTAATATTAACGGTTTCTAAAGAACGATTATTAACATAACTTAAATAATCTTCCCAAGTGGCAGGTTGCCATTGAGGAGTTTGAGTGAATTCAGGAATAGAAACTAGAGTTGTCATGGTTTCATCCTAATTTTAAGAGAACGTATATTTTATTTTAACATTGGGTTGGGGGGTGGTGCGGGCGCTAGGCTGACGCACCCTACAGATTAGAATTTTAGTTCTTGTAATAGCCAAAATCCGGCGAAGGATTCCGAATTGGGATTAGATTGAACCGCTAAAAAATGTACATTTTTTGCCTTTTCTTTACTGAGTTCAAAATTTTTAGCTTCCTCTTGGGTTTTGGCATTGGGTAAATTAGCTAAAATCCAGCTTTCACTTTCCCCCGTTTCTAATATTAAACTCGGACGAGAACCGCTATCTAATCGTAAATACGCTAATTCTAATCCTGACATCCAAGCGGCTAAAGGAGTCGCCCTAGAGGAGTAAATAATAAACCCTGGAATCAAGGTTTCTGGCGCTAAACCGACCATTGATAATCCGAAGGCTTCCCCAAAACTAATATCCCATTCTGACATATCAGAAAAAGCACTGGCTTCTAAGGTTACAAATGCCCATTTATCCCCCTGCAAGGCATCAGGAAGGGATTGAGGTTGAGAGGGAACAAATTGAACAGAAGGATTAGTACCTTCTTGATAATTTTCTAAGGTCGGATACACGGTTTCCAGGCGTTCCTGTAACCATTGATAAAGGGCATAGGTACGGCGACTCCCATAGGCAGGAATGGCTAATTCTTTACAAGATTTGAAAATCATATTCGCCATTGGACGGCGAAAAAAGCGAATGCGAGAGGGTGAAGTCGGAGCCTGAGCGATCGCCGTTTCAATCGCCTCTTTTAACCAAATTGAGTTAACTTGGTTACTGGGACAAAATTGGGTGTAGCGAAACAGGGTTTCAGCGCGATCTTCAATATTGACCGGGGTTTCACAGATTAAGACTTCCCAAACTTTTTTACCTTCTTCGTCCCGCAGGGGGCGACTATAAAAATCGAGTTCCCAAATAGTTGATTTCATTGATGGTTAGATTCTGCTGCATAAGTTTACCCTGTTGTTAATGCTAGGGTGATTCGGTTGTTGTGATCAATGTTTCCGGGTGTCCAAGCTCAAAATTAAGATAGGGTCAAGGCGCGCACCCTACCCATGTTTTAATTCATCATTTGTTTAAAAAATGCGATCGCATCTTTTAAGGCTACAATAAATACATCAATTTCTGCTTTTGTATTGTAGAAATACAAACTCGCTCTGGCCGTAGCATTAACCCCTAAATAACGATGTAAAGGTTGGGTACAATGATGTCCTGAACGAATGGCAACCCCCCCATCATCTAACATCGTTGATAAATCATTGGCGTGAATTCCATCCACACTAAAAGACGCTAAGGCGGCTCTTCCTTCCCCTTTGGCATTAGGCTGGGGGCCATAAAGTTTTAATTCAGGAATTTCTCGCAATCTTTCATACAAATAAGCCGTTAATTCATGTTCATAATCAGCGATTTTATCCATGCCAATTGACATTAAATAATCGACGGCGGCCCCTAAAGCGATCGCTTCTCCAATAGCAGGAGTTCCCGCTTCAAATTTATGGGGTAATTCCCCGACAGTAAAGTGATCTAAATACACCTCAGCAATCATTTCTCCACCGCCAAAAAAGGGTGGCATGGCTTCTAATACTTCTAATTTGCCATATAAAAAGCCTATGCCCGTTGGAGCACACATTTTATGACCGGATGCCACTAACCAATCACAATCAATTTTCTGCACATCTAAGGGGGTATGGGGCGCACTTTGACACCCATCAATTAATACTTTTGCACCGTATTCATGGGCAATTTTAGTAATTTCTTCAATGGGATTAATGCAACCCAAAGTATTAGAAATATGCACAACAGCCACTAATTTTGTTCGGTCTGAGATTAAGGTTTTAAACTGTTCTAAATCAAATTCTTGAGTTTCCGTTAATTCCACAAATTTGATCACAGCCCCGGTTTTTTGGGCAACCATTTGCCAAGGAACTAAATTACTATGATGTTCCATGACACTGAGAATAATTTCATCCCCGGCTTGTAAAGTATTTAAACCCCAAGAATAGGCAACTAAATTAATGGCTTCACTGGCATTGCGGGTATAGACAATTTCTTGATAGGATTTAGCATTAATAAATTGAGCAACTTTGACCCGTGCGGCTTCATAGGCATCCGTTGCTTTTGCACTTAAGGCATGAACCCCCCGATGCACATTAGAATTATATTGTTGATAATAATCTTGAATGGCATTTAAGACCGCTAAGGGTTTCTGAGAGGTGGCGGCATTATCTAAATAAACTAACGGTTGACCGTTGATGTCTTGGTGTAAAATCGGGAAATCTTGACGGACGGTTTCAGCGAGTGTTTTTTCTTGAGTTAGCATTATTTTAAATATCCTTAAATTTAATTTTGGGCTCATATAGAAACCGGGTGTCTGACGTAAATTTTTTCATGAGAAACCCGGTTTCTGGGGTTAACTAAACTCGGTGCGACAGGAAACACAACGAGATAAAACCTGTTGTAACGTTTCTGAGGGCAATTTGCCTAGAATTTCTGCCGCGAAAGCATCAATTAACAGGTGACGACTCATCTGTTCACTTAACCCTCGACTTCGCAAATAGAAGACTTCATCTTCTTCTAATTGACTCACGGTGGCACCATGAGAACATTTAACATTATCCGCCACAATTTCTAACTGAGGTTTGGTGTCTATTCTTCCTTTTGAAGATAGCAATAAATTCCGACTCAGTTGATTAGCATTGGTGAATTGTGCCGTTTGGGGTACAAAGACTTTACCATTAAAAACGCCATGAGCCTTGTGATCGATAATACATTTATGGACTTGATTAAATGTCCCATGTTGATGATTAAACATCATGGCGCTGTGGGTATCGGCTAACTGTTCACTACCAATTAATGTTAATCCGTTGAGGGTGGTTTCTGTTCCTTCTCCCCGTTGATAAATGTCTAAATTGTGGCGGGATAGTTTAGCACCTAAACTTACGGCATGGCAAGTATATCGACTATTTCGACATTGGAAAACAACATTTTTACCAATATGAAATGCTGTGCCTGCTCCCCGTTGTAGCCTTGTATGGTTGACTTCGGCATTTTCTTCTAAGAAAATTTCGGTGACGGCATTCGTAAAATAGGGTTGCACTTTTGCTCGGTCAGAACATCCGAATACTTCGGCGGTTGCATAATGTTCAATAACAGTGGATGAACTGCCGGCTTCTGCTACAATTAATCCTCTGGGTTGATTGATCACCGGACGGTTATCCGGTAAGGCAATGAATAATAAATGAATGGGGTTTTCAATAATTTTATTCTTCTCAACCCAAAGAACAGCGACATCATTTAACCCGGTGGTGTTCAGTGTTGCAAAAACGTCTTGATTTCCTGGATTTTGGCTGAGATAGTTGGGAAGACGATCTCGCAATTGTTCAGGAAGTTGGGCTAAATTGCCAATAAAAACACCTTCGGGAATTTCTTCCAGATTTGAAAGATGGGGAGCATAAATCCCATTGACAAATACAATCCGTCTGTGTTCCGCTTCGGGTATAATTAAAGAGGCGATCGCTTCGGGTTGTAAGGTGACAAAATCAGCAACTTGAAAGCGATGTTCTAGTAAGGGAGATAAATTAGTAAACCGCCATTCTTCATCTTGTTGGGTCGGGATTTCTAATTCTTTAATCCAAGTTAAGGCATGATCTCGAATATTTTGCAGATGAGTGGCAATTTCAGACCCCAAGGGATAGGTCGAAGACTGTTTAGAAAGTCCGTTTTGAATGTCTGCTAACAGATGGTTTAAATAGGACACTTCCGATTTTTCTGTGATTGCAATATTGTTCATTAAACCCCCACCATTGCCGAAGCAACAACATCATCATAGCCTTTTTCTTCTAGTTCTAAGGCGAGTTCTTTTGTGCCTGTTTTAATAATACGTCCATCGGACACAACATGAACATAATCCGGCACAATATAATCCAGTAACCGTTGATAATGGGTAATCACTAACAAAGCGTTATTTTCGTTGGCTAATTGATTAACTCCATTGGCAACAATTCGCAACGCATCAATATCTAAACCCGAATCTGTTTCATCTAAAACGGCTAATTTGGGTTCTAATAACGCCATTTGCAAAATTTCATTGCGTTTTTTCTCTCCCCCAGAAAATCCTTCATTAACACTGCGTTCTAAAAATTCATCGCGCATTTTAACGATGTCTAATTTTTCCCGCACTAATTCATCAAAGTCAAAGGCATCTAATTCTTCTAATCCTTTATGTTTTTGATGAGCATTATAGGCAACTCTCAGAAAGTCTAAGTTACTCACCCCTGGAATTTCAATCGGATATTGAAACGCTAAGAAAATTCCAGCTAAGGCGCGGTCTTCCGGTTCTAATTCTAATAAATTGTGACCTAAAAAGGTAATTTCTCCTCCGGTGACTTCGTAGCTCGGATGTCCGCTTAAAACCTTAGAAAAAGTGCTTTTCCCCGAACCATTTAAACCCATAATGGCATGGATTTCTCCGGCTTTAATTTCTAAATTAAACCCCTTAAGGATTTGTTTATCGTCAATATTAGCCGTTAAATTCTTAACGGATAGAATAATTTCGCTGTTTTCTTTAATCATGGTTGTCTGTTGTTCGATTTACAAAGTCTTAATTTCATTTCTTCCACTGATAACTGGTACAGACGCGCCATGGCGCGTCTCTACACTGATAACTGATTACCCAACGGTTCCTTCTAATTTCAAGCTCAATAATTTATCAGCTTCGACGGCAAATTCCATCGGTAATTTATTGAACACATCTTTGCAGAAACCGCTAATCATCATCGAGACAGCATCTTCAGCAGAAATACCCCGTTGTGCAAAATAGAAAAGTTGGTCTTCTCCTATTTTAGAAGTAGAGGCTTCATGTTCAACTTTAGCGCTATTATTTTCCACTTGAATATAGGGAAAAGTATTCGCCTGAGCTCGATCTCCGATTAACATAGAATCACATTGAGAATAATTTCTTGCACCTGCGGCTTTCGGCCCCATTTTCACTAACCCGCGATAACTATTGGCGGATTTTCCAGCAGAAATTCCTTTAGAAATAATCGTGCTGCGGGTATTTTTCCCAATATGGATCATTTTGGTTCCGGTGTCCGCCTGTTGTTTATTATTTGTCAGCGCAACGGAATAAAATTCACCGACCGAATTATCTCCAACTAAGACACAACTGGGATATTTCCAGGTAATAGCAGACCCGGTTTCTACCTGTGTCCAAGAAATCTTAGAATTCACTCCTTTGCATAATCCCCGTTTGGTGACAAAGTTGTAAATTCCGCCTTTGCCTTCTTCATCTCCGGCGTACCAATTTTGCACCGTAGAATATTTAATTTCCGCATTATCTAACGCGACTAATTCCACAACGGCGGCGTGCAGTTGATTGGTATCAAACATGGGAGCAGTACAGCCTTCTAAATAGGTAACAGAACTGGCTTCTTCTGCAATAATTAAAGTGCGTTCAAACTGTCCCGAATCGCCGTTATTAATCCGAAAATAGGTAGACAAATCCATCGGACATTGTACACCTTTGGGAATATAAACAAATGAACCATCACTAAAAACGGCAGAATTCAACGCGGCGAAGAAATTATCGCTCACGGGAACCACACTTCCTAAATATTTTTCCACCAGTTCAGGATGTTCCTTAACGGCTTCAGAAATGGAACAGAAAATTACCCCGTCTTCGGCTAATTTTTCTTTAAAAGTTGTCGCAATAGAAACGCTATCAAAAACCGCATCAACGGCTACATTAGAAAGACGCTTCTGTTCGCTTAAAGGAATGCCTAATTTCTCAAAGGTTTCTAATAAAGTCGGGTCAACTTCTTCTAAACTTGCTTTTTTGTTTTCAACTTTGGGAGCGGAATAGTAGATAATGGATTGATAGTCAATGGGCGGATAGTTGACGTGGGGCCAGGTGGGTTCTACCATCTTCAGCCATTGTCGATAGGCTCGTAGACGGAAGTTGAGCATAAATTCCGGCTCATTTTTTTTAGCCGAAATCAGGCGGACAACATCCTCACTGAGTCCACGGGGGATGGTGTCCGACTCAATATCGGTGACGAAACCGTATTTATACGGCTGGTTGACTAGGGTTTTAACGGAAGCACTCATAGCTTTAAATTTAGTGTTCGATGGTTCTCAAAGGATGACAGACGGGTGGTAGGCTATAGACTTAAGCAACAAGTTTGTTACTTAAGTCTATTTTAAGCTACATTAACAACAAGTGCATTGTCAAAGTCCAAATTTATAAATTTTTGTTAAGACGATGGCCACCACTCAGCAGCAGTCCACAAAACACGATATTTTGCAACTCCTTCTCAAGCAGGGACAGGCGACGGCCCAGGAGTTAGCGGAAACCCTTGAGATTAGTCCCCAAGCCATTCGTCGTCATCTCAAAGATTTGGAACTGGAGGGGTTAATTGCCTATAATTCGGTTCAGGTGGGGATGGGGCGACCTCAGCACGTTTATGAATTGACGACTCAAGGACGGGAACGCTTTCCGAACCGTTATGATGAGTTTGCGATTTCCTTTCTGGATACTTTAGCGCAAACCGTCGGACATGAACAGGTTAGTCAAATTTTACAGAAACAATGGCAGCGTAAAGCTATCGAATATCGACAAAAAGTTGGCAAGGGTTCCCTCAAAGAACGAGTGGAAAAATTAGTGGAATTGCGAAAAGCCGAAGGGTATATGGCTGAATGGTATTTGGTGGAGCCAGAACAACGGGATACTCCGCGAGAACGTTATATTTTAACCGAACATAATTGTGCTATTTCTAATGTGGCGGAATCATTTCCCAGTGTCTGTGGTCATGAGTTAGAAATGTTTGGGGCAATTTTAGAAGATTGTACCGTAGAAAGAACCCATTGGATTGTGAATGGGGAACATCGGTGTGGGTATTTAATTATAGGAGGGAACACCGAACACCGAACACCGAACAGGGAGGAAAAAACAGACACAATATCTGGTTTGTTACATCAGTCTTTGTCCTAACCCTACTTGAGCGACTGGTATATTAAATTATCAATTAAAGCTATGGAATTTTTAACTCAGGACGAAGCCATTCAAGTGGATGCGGCGTTATTATCCTCTAAGGAAAAGTTTTCAACGCGGTTAGCCATTTATGCGTTACGGTGTTTAAAGGAAATTTCTCAAACCGAAGACATTATTATTGAAAATATTAAACCCGAACAAGTCCAGAATTGGGTTAGAAATGATTCTAGTTTTCAAGAAAATATTGAATTTGATGCTAATTTCGATAGTTTTTTTACTCAGTTATTAATGGCTTCATTAAATCCTTTAAAACAAGCTGCTAAATCCGAAAATATTCCGATTCAAAATTTAACAGTTAAACAGTTAATTCATTGGTTTGAGCAGGAATCTAAGCAGAATTTAGAGCAATATTGAAAACTATATGAGACAACCAATAAATAAGAGAAAATCAACAAATATGATCAACCTAGATACCATCCAGAAAGACATAATATCATCGTAGCTGGCAACAGTTAAAGATGAGTGATACAATTTAATCAAATTTGCATTTGGTGTTTCAAAATCAGAAGCAATAGGCTAATCCTATGAATACCCTTGACCAAGTATTAGAAACTGCTTTACAACTACCCTACGAACAGCAGGAAATGCTGATCAAAATTCTGCAAAACCGCCACCAAGAAAGTCGCCGGGCAGAAATAGCTGTGGATGCAAAAAAAAGCTTGGCTGATTTCCATGCCGGAAAATTTAGATACCAGTCAGCCCACGATATTGTTCTAACATTGCGCCAGTCTTTGCAGGAGCCAGAAGCATGAGAATGCTGGTTCTAACCCCAAAATTCAAACGGGCATTCCGCAAATTTGTAAAGCGAAACACTGAACTCCAGCAACGCATTGAAGAAACCCTTGAACAAATGGAAGTAGATGTATTTGCCCCAGCTTTGGGCACACACAAACTGAGTGGTCAACTCGACGGTCTTCAGTCCTGTTCTTGTGGCTATGATTGTCGTATTGTATTCTCGATTGAACAGCATACAGAAACCAATAGTGAAATCATTGTTCTGCTCGACATCGGGACACATGATGAAGTTTACTAACTGGGTCGGTGTTGCGTAGGGGAAGCCAGTCGAAGACATCACAACTCAGCGTTAAAGAACTCCACCTCCAAGAAATCGATAGCACCCCTGGCGAACTGCTCACCGATCTTCTCAGCTTGGTGCGATCGCTCAAATTCTCAGGGATAGTATAAAACCCCAGGTTCTCAGGGAAACTGGGGTATTTTAATCAGGTTGATAAGATTACGCTAGAATTACCATTCCAGCCGGAGGTAAGTTCACACGAATGGCTGTTCGATTTTGATACAGTTCAACGGTCAGGGTTTCGGAGGTGGGAGGATGACGCAATTGATCATCATTCCAAGCACTATTGTAGAGAACCGTGATTTGAGAACCCGCAGGATGAAGGTTTGGATCAACTTCAATATAAGCACTTTGACTTTCTACACCATTGGTATTTAAAGCCATGACGACTTCTTGAGTAAACAAAATCCGTGACCAACCCACCACTTGACCGGACGTAGGCCAGAAAAAGGAACTGCTATTAACGCTAATTTCGCGTAAATATTGTCGCCCACGTCGCAGGGCTAAACCTACAGGGGATTTTTGATCTCGAAGACGAGCGATCGCAGCAATTCGTAAATAGGTGGGATGATTGGGATCGAAGAAATGGCAGGAACTGGTTTCAAATGCCCCAAATAAGCCCCCAAACATCACCTCCCGAATATAACGATCCATGAACTCCGTCCCAGGTTCCAAGCTGAAATCATGGCGGTTTTGATTACCGTCAAAGGCTTGTTCTGTACCGTAATAAATACAGGGAATTCCTAATGTTGTTAATTGAACGCCGACGGTGTGGGCAGTTTGTTCATAACAAGCAGGAATATTATTATTAGCAGAAACCCGATATTTACCATCCCGTCCTACCATGTCATGATCATCCAAAATTGAGACGTGATATTGTCCAGCAAGTCGATGACTTCCTAACTCATCAACGCCACCATATTGATTAAAAAAGTCTTGAGGATTTGTAAACCTTTTAAGCAATCCCATTAATTTTTTCGGCGGTTCACCAATATCTAAAATGGCATCTAAATTTAAGCCAAAAATATCGAGGTAAGTTTTTGCTGTTGTTGCACCTCCTGTTACTTCTCCTAAGAGCAGGAAGTTCTCTTTACCAATGGATTCAGTATATTCCCGAATTGCCCCACAAAAACTACGGGAGGCTTCCCAAGGTAAATGTTTAACGGTATCAATGCGAAATCCATCACAATCACTTAAGGCAATCCAATATTGATAAACCTTAATAACTGCTGATAAAACTTCATTGTTTGATAAGTCAAGATCTTTTAACTCAAAAAAGTCACCCCGGCGGAATTCAACATCTGGGTGCATGGGATTTTCCCAAGGCTCTGCGTCCCAATGTTCGATTTTTCCGGCGCGAGTATACCACTCCCAATTTTGAAATTCTTGCGGCCAAACGCCATCTTCAATAGACTGGGGTTTATCAATACAGTCTCCCGTTTGAGAACGCCATCCAGCAACCGGATGAGCCGGAGAATAGCGATAGGAAAGGGTATCTATGGGTTGACCGTTTTCGTCTTGATAAAACCAGTTATTTCCGGTGTGATTATAAATAATATCCAGTAAAACATACATTCCCCGTTCATGGGCTGCATCAACTAAATCTCTTAAATCTTGACGAGTTCCAAACCGAGGATCTATTTCTAAAAAGTTTTGAATTCCATAGCCGTGATAGGTTTGTAAATCACACCGTTGTTTCCAAATTGGGCCGATCCAAAGGGTGGTTACACCGAGTTCTTTTAAGTAATCTAATTTACTTTCAATTCCTTTTAATGTTCCCCCAGAAAACTTGGTTCCAGCTTTCATCCAAGCGGCTTTATCTAGGGTTTTCCAGTCTTCGGGATGATGGCGATCAAACAGGGGACGTTTGGATTCTTCCCCATCACTGAAGCGATCTGGTAACATAAAATACAAGATTTGATCGCGCCAGTCGTTAGGACTAGGATGAACATTACCACGAGGTTTTAAATTAACGTCTGATAAGTTTGTTGGGGCTGAAAATTCTAGTGGTGTTGTCATTGTGAGTCCCTTGATCGTAATAAATTCTGCTCAAAAAGTAGAAAGGAAAATAACAACTTAGAGACATTCCCTCAAGAAGGCTTTCACCCCTAAGCTGTGATTTCTTTTCTTAGATTCAAGGGGTTTTATACCCATTCAGAACAAAATACTAATATGAAATCCCTAAATGTTTGCTACAAATCCCCCCTGTAGAGACGTTGCATGCAACGTCTCTACAGGGGGGTTGGGGGGATCATCTGTAGCGTTCATAATGGGATTTCATATAAATTGAACTCACAAGACTTGACACCCCAGCCGCATAGTCTGTTTTTAACTAATGATAATTCCCACTTTGAGCTAAAACCTGATACCCTGATTTATTGCGGTTTTTGAATAATCATTTCCACAACTCGCCGTTTAGCAATGGGGTCAATTCCCAGTAAGCGAATATAATCTTGGGGATGTTCCGTTAAACAGGTTTCAATTCCTTGAATAATATCCCCTTCTGATTGATTACCATTTAACCCGCAGCTATTCCAAGATCCGGTTTTAAATCGACGTTTATCGGCGTATTCTAAGCCAATTCGATAACCACTGGATATAATCTGATCAATTTGTTCTAAAACTTCAATCCCTAAATTTGTACTAACGAATTTTCCCCCACTGACTAATGTACTTCCTGTAGCATCTCCTTGCATTACGGTTGCCCCTGTACTATTAATACTATGGGGAGGCATAATTGGATTATAAGGACTATGAGGAATGGGGTTTAACGATTGTTGACGATTTTCTTGAGGATTTGGGGAAACTCCAAATTGAGTGTTAAACGTGCGAAATTGATTATATTCTTCCACTAATCGCATTTCTTGAATCCGTTTTTGTTCTCCTACCATCAGTTGACCCATTTCGATTAAATGGGGTAATTTAAAATTGGGTTTATGGAATTCAGGAGCTTTTTCCGCACTATTAACAATCCGTTTAGAAATACGTTCAACTCCCTGTTTATGAATAAAATCGCGAATTTGTTCATCATAAATTCGCGATCGCACCGCACTAAAAAAGTCAATGGATTGTTCAGGAAAAGTATCAACTAATTGACTAATATCTTGTTGGGATAATTCATCGGTTTGGAAAATACCTCGTAACACACCAATGCGTTCTTCTCTTGTCGGTTCCCAATAAAATTTTTCCATGCGTCCATCTCGAATTAAGGGCGCGTATAACGTTGAAAAATCATTTCCGGTGACAATAATGGGAATCCGATGTAAGGGGGTATCATCATAACTTCCGGGTAATTGTACATTAGTGGGATTATCCGCAATATTCATTAATGTAGCGTTAACTAATTGGGTATTAACAGTATATTGAGTTCCCGAATCAAACCGTCCAGCACCCGCATCTAAATCATTAATAAATAAGGCACACATTTGTCCCCGAACTTTCACTTGTTCGGAGGCTTCCCGATATCTTAACCGAATTAATCGCGCTGGATCTCCCGCATCAGGACTTTCTAATTCTCCACCGGATATTGTGACAGGTTCAAATCCCATTTTCTCAAAGACTAATTCACATTGAAAGGTTTTTCCTTCTCCCTTGCGTCCGTGAATTCCTAATATTAGAGGAACCCGGACACCAGGTAATTGTAAGAAATTTTTGGTGATATGAACAGCCAGTTTATCGAGAAAGCGAGGTGAAATATAATAAGACATATTGAAAATCACACAACAGTTTAAATTTGGTTCCCTAGTTTAATCTTACGATGAAAGGAACCTAAAGTTAACCGTTATTGTTCTAGTCACTGATTGGAATTTCTGAAGATTCTGATCAGCAATATTATACTTTTATTGTAAAATAGCAGAAATTTTTACCGGATTCCCTATAGTTAACATCTATCTTTAGAAATAGATTTAATAAAAAATGTGGAACAGGCATCTTGCCTGTTAATAGGTTAACCTGTTAACAGGGGGCTGGAGGGGAAGGTACTGAATTTGACATCCGCCCCGGCGTGAACGCACGGGGATTCCATCTATTTCAACAAATCAAAGAGTAATCGTGAAAATAGCTTTGAATACCCATCCGTTGGTAATGAGTTTAACGGGTCAGTTCATTAGACTTTTTTTCGGGGGTTTCTTGCCTATCTAGCCAATCTAATAAGCGTTTTGACACTTTCAATTGATTATTGAGAATTTCATCTGTTGCTACAATCACACCTAGAAGTATGACTAAAGAAATAATATCCATGAGTTAACCCTCACGCTTATCAACTAGACCGTACAGTCTTGATCCACCTTTAAGATAGACTATACCGTCTAGTTTTGTCAACCTTGAAATACAAATTAATTCAAGTATACTACATAAATCAAGTCGCTGATGACTTCTTCAGCATAGGAAATCGGGTTGAGCATTATGATAATCTCCGGCTATATTTTACCTATTCTTTAGGAATTCCTTGAGGATGGATTTTAATCCCTAAATCCTTAATAGATTTGAATAACCTTTGCCAATTTATAAGTATTTCCTGCGAATCTCCTTTTTCGTTTTGTTGAAATCCGATCAAAACTTCTACGTTTCTTTTGTATTCTTCATCAGTCTTAGATAGAGCATACAGGGAGCGTAATTGTCGATTTAAAACCGCTAATAAAGGATTAATTTGAATAATCTCAATGATCGTTTTACTCCTATGAACTACTATCAGAAGCTCATAATAATCCTGTTTATCGGATTGCATACATTTCCATTGATATTCCTTCAGTCGAATAATGGGAGTTTCATAGCTAATTGTTTTGACTTCTGAATAAACTCTTTTAACTTTAGATGAAGGCAAGATTTTGATGCAAGTAAAATCAAAACCAACCCTTGAAAAGTCATCTTCTTTTTTAACCTTATATCCTAAGCTTTCATAGAATAACCTTGCTTGTTCTTCCCCCCAAATCCCCGTATCTGGATCTCCTGTTCCATCCGGTGATCTGACTTTAGATTGATCAGGAATAGTTGACTCTTTCTCAACTTGCCTTTGGCTGTCAAATATATTGCTTTCTTCTAAATCCTCACTAACTGATACCAAGAGTTTTTTGGGTAATCGAGACAAATCACAATCGTGTTCCCGCAAATATTCTATCACATCTTCTATTTCGTCATCTAATAAGCGTAATAAGATTTGGCTATTAATCTTAGAAGAACTTAAACCTAGTAATTTAAGCAAAAGATCTCCTATTTTTACATTTTTGATGCTATTCCAACGTTTTACATAGTGCAAACTAAAGTTCGGTTCATCGTAATGATTAGGAATTGATTCTTGATAATCTATTTTGTCTATTTTCAGCAAAATTTTATCTGCTTTACAAAATTTTACCTGGTGAACTCGATTACAAATAAATTCTTGAAGATTATTGTAGCTAGATTGATTTAAAAAAATATCAATTAAAATTGCCCGTTCTTTAATCAAATTGAGAAGTATCTCATCTGGCTGCTCATTGACAGCAACGACTTTCATGTCATCTTTAGTCATTGGCTGGATGCCAAATATTGAGAATAAATTCTGAATATCATCACTTTCTAAAATAGATTTTTGTAAGTTAATTAGATTCTTATTATTTTTGGGAGGTAAATCAAAGCCAGGGTTTAAATAAAAAAGCTTATCAATGGAAACAAATTGATCATTATGTGCTAATAATTTTCCTTTATTTTTACTCCATTCTTGTACCTTTTGCTGTTCATCTTCAGTCACTCCTTTCCGAAGACAATAATTTAATAAACTTATAGTTTCATTATACCTTTTCAATTGATCTATTCTTTCATTAGGATATTTTTTCGCAATATCTTCAAGAATAACAAGGAAAGTTTCTAAATTGAGACTTTGTTTAATTCCAAAAAAAGATTCTATTTCAGAATTAATCCCTAGTGCAAAGACTGGATAACAGTCTGCAATTACTGTGTTTAAACTGTTAGAATAAACGCCTTTATAAGGAGCATGACAAGTATTATCAGTGCAGGGAATAGACGGATTTTCTCTAATATAAAACTCGAAAAAAGATGGGACTTCTCCTAACTTAGTTTCATTTTGCCATAAGATGGATTTTTTGTTTATATTTAAGGTTTTCCAATCGTTATTAATATAGCTCCACATCTGAATAGCATAGTTATAATTACTAAAATATTTTCCATCTAAAATATAAAGCCAATTTGAAATATGAGTGTAATTTGGATTGATTTCCTTTAATGATTTAATATAAAGAGTTAATTTTTCATCAGATCTATTATCTTTTAGAGTAAATTTTTGATCCGGATAAAACATAGCGAGCTTGATTTTTTCTGCTGCACCTATTTGATGTAAGAACTTTTTCCATTCTTCAAGTTCATTAGCTTCAGGATATAGAGGACTAACAAAATTACTAAAGCCTGTGCCCTGATAAATCAATTCTAAATTTTGGGCTGGACGATATTCTTGCGGTAGATAACATAAATTAGCTTTAGCTAGTGATTTCCCATCTTTTAAGAGAAGATTTAAGTTAGATAATTGTTTAAATTCGTTTTCTGTAAGTTGATTTCGATAGTTAAAAATTTCTCGACCAATACTAATTGCATTAGCGGCAGTTATCAATTGAGGATTGTCAACAAATTGATTTATTTTATTTTTAATAATATCAATCTCGTTTAAACATTGTACTCCTATGTTACTTAAAAATCGATTGAATTGTGGAACTTTTTCAAGGTTTTGATAGTAAGCACTGCTCAGTATGTTTAGCGAGGAGATATTGGTTAGGGAAGAATTGGCAGCTAATGGCTGAGTGTCGGCTAATATCTGACACTGACAAGCAGCTTTTAAACCATTATTAGTTGATAATGGTAAGTTTATTAGATGGATAATATCTTCATCATTTAAAGGTTGATGAAGGGAAACCTCAAAAATAAAACGAGTTAAGACAAGGGTATTTTTCTCATTAACTTCCTTCGCTTTAATCATGGGAATTATAACTGTTCTGAGAATACCTAAACGATCAAGAATTATAACACCTATAGACTTAAAGAAACCTTCCCATTCTTGAACTTGATCCGAATTTTGGTAATAATTTGAGATAATAAATTTAAACCGATCTATTCCTATAATTTTTGCTAAAGGTTCGATAGACATTTGAGAATAAAAATCTGATAAGTGGCATTGATTTGCTGAAATATGATAGTATTTATTTTTAGAATCTTGATATAATAAAGGCAAAGCTCCAAGTTTCAATAATTCTTGCTGAGTTAACTCTTTACGATATTTAAAAATGAAGCGGGTATATGCAATGAAGTCGTCAACTGAGTTAGAATCAGGCGTTAAATGATTTTGTCTAATGCGTTGGCGTAGGAAGCTTAAGCCTGAAAAATTATTGATTTTTAGAGATTGTTTTACCCAAGAATAAAGGAATTTATTTTGATTAATTTTTATATCGATTTCGGGATGTAAAAAATGAATTTTGGTAAAACCAAGAGATTGCTTCTCTTGTTCAGAGATTTGAAAATATAGAGTTTGGGGTTGTTTTAAACAACTATCTTCATCTAAAATGAAATCAACTGAAATTAGATCATCAGTATTTAGGTTATGAGAAAGGATATAGATATGATTAATTAATTCAAAATTAAAGTCTGGAGAGGATTCTAAATATTTGCGAAACTCTCCTGATTTTTTTAAAAAATTAGCTAAATCTTTGGTGGTAAATACCTCAATATTTTTTAAACTTTTGATTTTTTGTTTATTTTGTAAAGAGGTAAGAACAAAATTTCTGTTAACATCTAAGTAAGAAAGTAAAATTTTCGGAGAAACAATTTTAATAATTTCAGTCTCATCAACAATCGCCTCACTTGTCTTAAGTAGGCGGTTTCCATCTTCTGAAGGGATAAAAGCTATCTTTTGAATAGCTAGATCAAAACCTGTGTTAAACTCTTGTTGTAAAATAGTTGGGTCTGTTGTTGTGAATTTAGGAGGAATAATTGCTGTAATAAAATCTCTATATTTCTCATGATTTGCTAATTGAGCAATCCATTCAAATATAAAATAGCCTATTTTTTCAAAAATAAAACCATTCCACTTATTGTCAATATGAATACTCTGACGATTAGCTATCGTTAAAAAATCAGCATTAACCAAAAAAGGAAATTGATAGTCTTGAACATTGGTAGGGAGATAAGTAAACAAAATGGATTGATTTTTGGATACACCTAGTAACTGATTATTAACAATTTGTGCTGCGAAACTTACTTTTGATTGTTGGACTGATTTTAATTTTTCAGGTACTTTCCGATCATTCTCCATGTCATCTCTGAGTTTTTGAGGAACTTCAAATTTAAAGTCTTGAACGAGCCAATTTGTTATAGTACCATTACTATTAATTTGATAGCAATCTCCCTGTTTGATCTTTTTAATCGCTATATCATTCCGATTAAAATTAGTTAATCCGCGTACTTGAATACTGGTAACATGGCGTAGGAATAGAATGATCCTTGGATCTTCAAATAATTTTTTGATTTTTGATTTATATTCTCCTATCTTCTCTTTGCTAACTGTTAAAGCGGTAGATACGGGGTATTGAAAGAAATCAGCATAAGTTTGAATTTCTTGTGGATATTGCTGCTTATCAACCCAGATTGGTTTAATTTGCCAAGGTGTTTTTTCTTTTTCAAATTTGTGTTCTGTGTAATTTTGATCGAACTTAAAAGAAAACTCTCCTGAATTAATATAAACACATTTAGAATCTAAGAACACTGATTTAAACCCAATTCCCTTATACCCTGTTTGCTCTAAGTCGTTTGATTTAGTGCTTTTAGAAATATTACAAATAGCAACAACATTACTATCATTGAAGGCTTGACCATTATGTAAGACTAGAAGATGATTAGGGAGAAAAACAAATATTACCTCAACTGGTTGATTTTGGTTTGGTAAATCATCAGCATTTTGTAAAAGTTCAAAAATAAAACGTTCTGTTTCTGTGTACTGATCAACTGTAAGAAGATGTAAAGCTCTAGCAATCTTTTCTGAGTCTCCTTCGGAAATGCCAATATTGTCAAATATATTTTCAATGAGTTGGCGAGCCGTAGACATATCAACGTTCTCCTTTCGCAAGGTCTTTATTCAATAAATTTCTAAACGAATTGATACTTGGGGACAAGAAAATCAATCAATGGGGGGGTGATAATTAAAACACAGGGTAATAGTCTTGGGGTAGGCGATCGCACATTTTTCGGTAGGGTTGTCCTTTGGGACTTCCTAATAGTCCTTTTAGGTTTTCCAGGTGTATTTCGCTTTCTTCCAACTGTCTTCCGGTGTCCATTCCAGTTGCCAAGATAAGAATCGTTTCCCAGGTTTTTTCTGAAACGGGGTGGGGTTCTTTGGCTTGGTTATTTTGCTCTAACCTATAGAATATCACAAATTTATATTTTAAAATTCAATTAAACTAAGAGTAACTCTAGAAACCAAAGATATCCTTAATAGTATCAATCGGTGTAATAATTTGTAACCGGGTTTGTGCAACATCTGGAACTTCAGTAACCGTTGAGTCATACGCCGGAATTATGACCAAACCTTTCCAAGTATCAAATTTAGTTCAGCAGATTAAATTAATTCTGAACCAGAATAACCCATTTGACACTTGACCGAAGTTGAATTTTTTGGCAAGGTGAAAGACGGTATAGCAGCAAGGAGAAAAGACAATTGCCGACTTTAGGAGTCAATATTGATCATATTGCGACCATTCGCCAAGCCCGTCGCACCGTTGAACCCGATCCTGTTGGGGCGGCTATCATTGCTGAATTAGCGGGGGCTGATGGCATTACGGTGCATTTACGCGAAGATCGACGCCATATTCAAGATCGAGATGTGCGACTATTGCGACAAACGGTAAGAACCCATCTGAATTTAGAAATGGCGACGACCGATGAAATGGTGGCGATCGCATTGGACATCAAACCCGACTATATTACCTTAGTTCCCGAACGTCGGGAAGAAATTACCACCGAAGGGGGGTTAGATATTGCGGGACAAATTCCTCGGATGACCGATGTTGTTAACACCCTACAGAGTGCTGGAATTCCGGTGAGTTTGTTTATTGATGCCAACCCTCAACAAATTGAAGCCTCAGCCCAAGTTAAGGCGAAATTTATTGAACTGCATACGGGATGCTATGCGGAGGCGAAAGGGGAAGACCAAGCCAGAGAATTAGAGATTTTAGCCACTGGATGTCAGTTAGCCTTAGAAGCGGGACTGCGGGTAAATGCGGGTCACGGGTTAACGTATTGGAATGTTTACCCCGTTGCGGCAATAGAAGGGATGGAAGAACTCAACATTGGTCATACAATAATAAGTCGGGCAGTTCTCGTTGGCCTGGATCAGGCTGTTCGAGAAATGAAACAAGCGATAAACGGGAAACTCTAACCCCCAAATCGTCCCATTGCAGCATTTACAATGATTAACCATGCAGACTTATTACTACGTTTTAGCCAGTCGCCAATTTTTGATTAAGGAAGAACCCTTAGAAGAAGTGTTACGGGAACGCACCCGCAACTATCAGGAAAATGAAAAGGCAATTGATTTTTGGTTAGTGGAGCAGCCTGCCTTTTTGGAAGCACCAGAAATGGCAGCCGTTAAAGAGAAATGTCCTCAACCTGCGGTCGCCATTGTTTCAACGAATAAACAAGTGGTGGTTTGGTTGAAATTGCGTTTAGAGTATGTTCTCACGGGAGAATTTCAAGCACCAACTGCGAGTATTCCCGATGCTTTGGCTTCTTTGGCAACGGCGTCTTAAAAATCTGGATTCAATAGTTGACCCTGATTAATAAAATGAAAGCTGTTGCTTCATTCTTTAAGATCTGACCCCTTGGAGAACAGTAGTTAAACTAAGCCAGAAAGATGACTCTCTGGCTAGTCTGATAAACCGGATGTCAACGTTTCCCTGCATCCGGCTCTTCAACTTTTGTAGAACAGGCATCTTGCCTGTTAATCAGTACATCAGTGATTTCCTGTTGAATAAAATGATCAGTAAAACAATTGTGATATTGAAAAATTAAAATAAGGTTTCCTATTGATATAACACAGGGTTAGCTAACAACTTTTAGCGGTGACACAGAAATAGTAGTGACTACAAAATATGAGTCAGAAGCAAAGATTAGAATTAACTTGGATTGGTAAAGAAATTCGCCCTAAGTTGGAGCCGCGAATTTTGCTGCAAGATCCAGATAAATCCTATCATGCGACTCATCGGATGAGTGAAAATGATAGTTTTGATAATCGCTTGATTTTTGGGGATAATTTGTTAGCTCTCAAGGCGTTAGAGTCAGAGTTTGCAGGAAAAGTTAAATGTGTTTTTATTGATCCGCCCTACAATACCGGATCAGCTTTTGAACATTATGATGATGGCGTAGAACATTCGATTTGGTTGTCTTTAATGCGCGATCGCTTAGAGATTATTCGCCATTTATTATCAGAGGATGGATCGCTGTGGATGACGATTGATGATCATGAAGCCCATTATTTGAAAGTGATATGTGATGAAATTTTTGGAAGAAATAATTTTATCTCAAATATTATATGGGAAAAAGCCGATAGTCCCAGGATGGATGCACAATTTTTTTCTACAAGACATGACCATATTTTAGTTTTTGCCAAAAACAAAACAAAGTTTGTCATTAATAAAATATCAGTGAATGAAGAAGGTTTAGCCAAACATTATGATAAAGTTGATGAAACCGGAAGACCTTATTATTTAAAACCTCTTAGAGCAATGGGAGGAGATGATTCAAGAGAAGCTAGACCGACCTTATTTTTTCCACTGACTGCACCAGACGCTTCTGATGTTTTTCCTATTAGAAAAGATGGGAGTGAGGGGAGATGGCGATGGAGTCAAGAGAGAACTGAATCTGATCAACATTTAATTGAGTGGATTAAAAGTAGAAAGGGTTGGTCTCCTTATTATCGTATTTATGGAGATGTTAAATCCTTTCGCCCTCCAGAAACGATTTGGAATCATACAGATGTGGGCAGTAATCGAACCTCAAAAGCAGAAATAAAAACTATATTTAATCACATTAAGGCATTTGATACTCCTAAACCCGAAAAATTAATTCAGCGTATTATTTCTTTAGCAACTAATCCTAATGATCTTGTTCTTGATTCCTTTGCAGGCTCAGGAACAACAGGTGCAGTCGCGCATAAAATGGGAAGACGTTGGATTATGATTGAACTGGGAGAACATTGCCATACCCATATTATTCCCCGACTTAAAAAAGTCATTGATGGCGAAGATCAAGGGGGAATTAGTAAAACAGTAAACTGGAAAGGAGGCGGTGGATTTCGATACTATCACCTTGTACCCTGTCTACTGGAAAAAGATAAATGGGGAAAGTAGAACATCCCGATGAACCGAGGGAAATAGTTATTCATATCAATATGTTAAACTAAAATAACTCCAATAAAAGCCTGAGTAGAATTTACGGGCTTTAAACCTAATTAATGTTTTGGTAGACCTCCTGTTTATGCGTCAAAATGGTGTTCAAGGGTTGTCCACAATACTCGTTTTTAGTCTTCTAACGATCAGCAGTTGGACTCTAGCAACTCGAAGCAGTTTAGCTCAGGAAACGTGTGCAGCACCAAAACCGGGAGAATATCTGTTATTGATTGTCAGTAACACTTCTGAGGAACAGAAATTGGTGCAGCGCACGTTACCCAATGATATCAAGAGTGAAGTGTGTCGGTATTTGAGTAATTTAGTGACACGGGTGGGGGGGTTTAATGATCAACTGGTAGCAGAAGATTGGGCGGCATATTTGCAAGATAAAGTCAAATTACCGGCTTATGTTGTTAAACAGGAGGCGACTCCGGTATCGCGTCCCAGTCCCAACTCAACCCCCGTTGTTCGAGAAACTCCTCCCTCCTCCGCCTCTAAGCCAGAATTAACGAGATATAATCCTCAACCTTTGGGGTCAGGTTATGCAGTTTTAGTGGATTATTTTAATCAACCCGAATTAGCCCTACAATTACGAACAGTTATTGGTGGAGATGTGGGTTTAGTTTCCTATGGTCAACGACCTTATTTATTGGTAGAATATACAACAAATTCTGACAAAGCAACAGCAACCTTAAAACAATTAAGTAGTCGTGGCTTTTGGTCAATGTTAGTCGATAGTAATCGGGTAACAGTAATTAGTCCTGCAATTAAACCTTAAGCGCATAGGCTTCTAAATTGCATCTGGAAACTCCAACTCTTGACTGTTCCCTGTTCCCTGTTTCTACAATGAAGCTTGGATAAAATGCAAAGGCCAATTTAATTCGGCAAACGAACCAATGACAATGCCTAATCCTAAACCGACAATCACTTGAAATGGGGTATGACCTAATAATTCAATTAATCTTTCTTCACTTAACTGTTTGTGTTCTTCAAACACTTCATCAATGATTTGATTTAAAATTCGTGCTTGTTTTCCCGCCGCTTGACGAACTCCAGCGGCATCATACATCACAATCACTGCAAAAACAACAGCAATGGCAAAATCAGGACTTCCCCATCCCATTGTTTTGCCTACTCCCGTTGCTAAAGCCCCGACAAAAGCGGAGTGGGAACTGGGCATTCCTCCCGTTGTCACTAACACCCGCAAATTAATTTTGCCATGTTGGACTAACTCAAATGCTAATTTAGACAGTTGAGCTAGAATACAGGCTAACAGGGCGACCCATAACACTTGGTTATCGAGGATTTGAGCAAAATCTTGCATAAACTAGAAAAAAATAGCTTTAGTGAGTGCGATTAGTGATAAAATCGGCGATCGCTAACAAGGGAATTGCCCGGTCTCCATAGTGAGATAATTCCGCTTTTGCGTCTGCAATTAACTGCTGGGCTTGACGTTTGGATTCTTCTATTCCCCATAAACTGGGATAGGTCACTTTTTGGGCGGTTAAATCCTTCCCGGCGGTTTTTCCGAGTTCCTCCTGAGTAGCGGTAATATCGAGAATATCATCGACAATCTGAAACGCCAAACCAATATTACGCGCATACCGAGATAAGCATTCAATATCGGTTTCACTCGCACCTGCTAAAATTGCGCCACAGACGACACAAGCTTCTAATAACGCCCCAGTTTTATGGGTATGAATATACGTCAGGGTTTCTTCGGAAACATCCGTTAATCCTTCAGAGTCTAAATCCACGACCTGTCCCCCCACTAAGCCTGCGGCTCCCACCGCCCGACCTAAACGGGCAATGACCTGTAACACTTGATTAGCAGGAACATTAGGAGTTTGGGTGGCAACAAATTCAAAGGAATAACTCAATAAACCATCCCCGGCTAAAATCGCAATATCCTCTCCATAAACCTTATGATTCGTCAGTTTTCCCCGACGATAATCATCATTATCCATGGCCGGAAGATCATCATGAATCAAGGACATGGTATGAATCATTTCTAAGGCGCAAGCGGTCGGCATGGCCATCTCTATCGTCCCACCGACTAACTCACAAGTGGCAAGACACAAAATCGGTCGCAGACGCTTTCCTCCAGCCAGCAAGGAATAACGCATTGCCTCATAGATTTTTTCAGGGTAGGTTAGAGGAAGAGACGCATCTAAAGCCTGTTCTACCAGGGTCTGCCGTTGGGTCAGATACGCCGATAAATCAAACTGAGAGTTCTCCAACGGCGAGTTAATTTCGCTTGCCAATACCATGATGCAGCTTTGTATAGGGGTGATGTTAACATGCATTTCACTCCTGGGGACTGAATTTTGCCCAAATTGCAGGAGCAAAGTCTTAACTTCACTATTTTACGAGTCTTGGGGTACAGAAGTGATCATGAATTTATCAACAGGGGACAAAGACAGGCAGAAAAGCCAAGACTGTCAAATCTTTGGATGTTTACCAAAATTTTACAATAGCGCTCCCTAAACTTTACAAAACCCCCGTGATATTACGGAGGAAGCAGCGCATAGAATGTTAGTTAAACATGAAACCGGGCTATCTGAGGTGCAGGCTACCATGATGAATATTTCTACTGCTAGTCGTTTCTTCGCTCTTTCCGTTGGCGGAAGTATTGCATTTACAATTACGGGAGTCAATACTGCACAAGCCGCAACATTTAGCAGTCTTAACATTTTTGGGGATAGTTTGAGTGATCCGGGTAATATTTATAATTGGACAGGTGGGTTAATTCCCGATCCTCCAGCAGCTTATTATCAAGGACATTTTTCTAATGGCCCCATCTGGACAGAGTATTTAGCAGAAGATTTAGGACTCAACCCAAGTCTTTATACCCTTGGAATTGCTTCAAGTCAAGGCGTTAATTATGCTTTTGGTGGAGCAACTACAGGAAGTACAAATATTATTAATAAGCTGAACACTGAGCTTCCCCCATTACCTGGTGTACAAACTCAAGTCCTATATGCACAACAAAATAAACCGGCTGATCCTAATGGTTTGTATATTCTTTGGGCTGGAGGAAATGATTATACCTATGATGGTAATAAAAATACGACAGGGGTTGTTGATAATTTATCTGTAGCGATCAATGATTTATACAAGAGCGGCGCCAGAAATTTCTTAATTGGAAATTTACCCGATTTAAGCAAAACTCCTTTAGGAAGTAGTGGTGTATTAGTTCCAGTTGATGAATTACAAGACACGGTAAAAGATCATAATGCTTTACTTAAAAAAGAAGTTAAAGACTTAAATCAATCATTGTTTAATTCTAACATCGCCCTATTTGATGTTAATGCTTTATTCAAAGATGTGATTAAAAAACCATCTAAATATGGGCTAGAAAATGTGTCTAATGGTTGTTTATTAGTCGGTTGTACTAATCCCGATGAATATTTATTCTGGGATAATTTTCACCCGACAACGGCAGGTCACAAATTGATAGCGGATGCTGCTTATGCAACTCTTGAAAAAGAATTTGGCTCTAAGTCTGTTCCTGAACCCAGTACCGTATTGGCTTTAACTGGATTAGGGTTAGGATTACTTTTGAAAACAAAAAAAATCGGAGTTAAAAAATAGCACTGTGTAAATCATTGGGCTTAAGATGGGAATGAATTACTTCCCCATCTTTAAACCAAACAATGCGACGAGTTTGACGGGCAACATCGGGTTCATGAGTCACCATTACAACGGTCATTCCACTGGCATTTAATTCTGTAAAAATATCCATAACTTCTTGAGTCGTTTGAGAATCTAACGCTCCCGTGGGTTCATCTGCTAATAATAACACCGGACGATTAACAATCGCACGAGCGATGGCGACCCGTTGTTGTTGACCCCCTGAGAGTTGATTGGGTTTATTATTTAATCGATTTTCTAACCCCACTCGAATTAACGCTTTTTTAGCCCGTTCTCGACGTTCTGCGGCGGGAATTCCTGCATACATCATCGGTAAAATTACATTATCTAAGGCACTCAATTGGGGTAAAAGATGGAATTGCTGGAAAACAAATCCTAATTTAATATTTCTAATTTTGGCTAAATTATTTTCCGACATTTTTGCCACATTTACCCCATCCAAATAATAGGAACCTGTGGAGGGACGATCTAAACAACCGATAATATTCATTGCTGTTGATTTTCCCGAACCCGATGCCCCCATAATAGAACAATATTCTCCTTGTTCTACCGTTAAAGTTACCCCTTTTAACGCCTGAACTTGAATATCACCCATGCCATAAACTTTGGTGACATTTTCTAAATGAATAATAACAGGTTTGGGTTGTAAATTTTGATTTTCGGGTTGGGTGGAAATTGATGTTTTCATAATTTAATATTGACAACTTAAACACTTCTTAAAGCAACAATAGGGTCAAGTTGAGCCGCTTGTTTGGCGGGAACAACACCAAAAAATAATCCAATTCCCCCAGAGATGCTAACGGCTGTTACAATGGCAACGGTAGAAATTCCGGCTTCTAAAGGCGTTAATGCACCCACTAATAAAATACCACCCACGCCAATCAAGGTTCCAATTAAACCCCCGGCGGCGGATAAAATGACAGATTCAATCATAAACTGAATTAAAATATCAGATTGGGTAGCTCCGATGGCTTTTCTTAAGCCAATTTCTTGGGTTCTTTCCGTCACCGAAACCAGCATAATATTCATAATTCCAATCCCACCCACTAATAAAGAAATGGCGGCGGTTGCTGCTAACAAAATGGTTAAAGCTCCAGCAATACTTCCCAAAATATTCATTAAATCTTTTTGGTTACGAACGGTAAAATCATCTTCATCAATGACTTTATGACGTAACCGCAGTAAATTTTCTATTTGGAATTGAGCCGCAGCCATATTATCTTGGTCATCAATGGCAATGGAAATAAACGTCACTTGAGTTCCATAAGGTGATTTATTCCCCACAATTCGATTCGCCATTGTAGTTAAGGGGACAAAGGCATTCATATCTTCATTACTGCCAAAACTTGAGCCTTTGGGCTGCATGACTCCCACCACTTGTAAGCTCATATTTCGCAGTCGAACGGATTTACCAATGGGGTCTTCATTGCCAAATAATTGTTGAGCTAATTCCGATCCTAACGCCACAACTTGTTCATTTCGTTTTAAGTCTAAATCCGTAATAAATCGACCTTTAGCAATATCAAAATTCCGCACCGATAAATATTCTGGTGTTGTACCTATCACAGAAGCCGAAGCATTATTACTGCGATAAGTCATTAATTCACTACCATTCAAAGACGGAGCTACTTGTTCAACAGATGGGACTTGTTCGGCGATCGCTCTTGCATCTTCTAAGACTAAATTTTGGGGAGGAAATACCGGACGACGTTGAGATTCTGGACTTCCAGGTAACACAAATAAAACATTCGGCCCCAAAGAATTTACTTGATTATTGACAAATTTCTGAGCCCCTTCTCCAATACCAATCATGGCAATAACAGAGGCATTCCCAATAATAATTCCTAACATGGTTAAACTACTTCGCATTTTATTGGCTAATAGCGTTGTAGTCGCCATTTTGATACTTTCTAAAAAATTCATAATCTGGTTGTCAGGGGTTGGGTGTTGAGAAATGGTGTGTGCGTTTGTCACTGACGCACCCAACATTCCAGGAGGGTTTAATCTTTTATAATTATATTATAGCTGATATAGAAACAAATTTCATCTTAAAATGAGTGAAGATAATGTTATGGAGTTTTAGCCATGAATGACAAACAGCTTCAAGAACAGGCAAAAAGTTATATTAAGATTCTTTTTAATGCCAACACAGATAATTTATTAGAATTAGCGAAACTCATCGGAATTGACCTGACAAAAGATTTGGTTGGTATTGATTTAAAGGGTCTTAATTTGGCAAAAACTGACTTAAGAAATGTTAACCTGAGTCAAGCCAACTTAAGTCGCGTTAACCTAACTGAAGCCAACCTGAGTCAAGCCAACTTAAGCCAAGCGAATTTAAGTGGTGTTAACTTAATGGGAGCCAACCTAGAAAATGCAAATTTAAGTGGAGCCAACCTCAATAACTCTAATCTCATTCACACCAATTTAAAAGCAGCAAACCTCAGAGAAGCAGACTTGAGTGAAGCCTATCTCAGCTACACGAATTTGAGTGGCGCAGACCTAAGTAAAGCTTACCTCAGTGGAGTCTATTTAGGAAATGCCAATTTAATCGAAACTGACCTGAATCAAGTTTATTTAAGTCAAGCCAACTTAAAAGGAGTCAACCTCAGTGGACTTAATCTCAGTGAAGCTTATTTTATGGGAGCAAATCTCAGTGAAGCTGATTTAAGTTATGCGAATTTAAGTGGAGCCAACCTCAGTCGAGCCAACTTAAATAAAACAAATTTGATGGGAGCAAACTTAAGCGGAACTAACTTGATGGGAGCGAATTTAAGTGAAGCAAACTTAACAAAAACAAATTTAGTTGCAAGTAATATTAGCCGAGCCAACTTAATGAGAGCAAACTTGTTTCAAGCCGATTTAAGTTTGGCTAATTTGTGTTTTGCCTCTCTAAATCTTGCTAATTTAAGTCTCACGAACTTGAGTGGAGCTATTGTTAAAAAGGCTCAATTTAGATCAAATTTAGGGATTTCAGCAGAAGCCAAGAATGATCTCATTAGCAGGGGTGCAATCTTTGATAATTATATTGGCAATAGCTTAAATACTTTCAACCCTCAATAAGAGTTGTAATTTTCTATCCAAACTATTTATTAAAGCTTAAAGGAAATCCTATAATTACTTATTTCTAAAGATAGAACACGGCTATTGCAGGGGAAAATTAAAATCGGGCTGAAACCTTTAGTCTGAAAGAATTTCTGTTTTTAAATCCCAGAGAAATACGTTAGAACGCAGAGCAAATTTCAACTTTACCCTTGCAACTTTAAAAACGATGTGTTAACGTCATAGTCAAATATGGCGAAGAAGTCAGCCGAGTCTTGCTGTTGACTAGCGATAGTCAGCAAGAGCGGGGGAACCAAATTTTTGGGGCTAATCTCTTTTGATAAATAATAAAGAGAAGGGTATCTCTCAACCCCAGCCCGTCAGCTAACTCCGTAGGCATTGGGAGGAGACTGAAACAGTCAGAATTATTCATAATCTGACGAGATTCAGTGTTCCAGGCCAGTATCTTTTTCTTCGCATTCACTGACCTAGACTCTGAGGAAAATTAATGTTCTTACAATTGAATCTTGCGACTCTCGCAGTCGCCGGACAGATGGCGTGGAAAAAAACCAAGCCCATCTTATTTCGGGATACGTTTCTATTACCAACGTTAGGATTTTTAGGGGTAATTTTTCTGTGGTGGTTTGCGGCAACATTCCTCACAGACTTAATGCCAACCCCTTTAGAAGCCTTAATCGATAGCCGAGAATATGCTAATCCTTTTTTTAGAAAAGGGCCGGGTAATTTAGGATTAGGTTGGCTGTTAATTGCCAGTTTACGCCGAGTGATTCTAGGGTTTTTATTAGGGGCTGTGGTGGCAATTCCTTTAGGGTTTTTAATTGGAATGTCACGCCCTGCATTTTTAGCGTTAAATCCTTTAGTTCAAATTTTTAAACCCGTTTCTCCTTTGGCGTGGTTGCCCATTGCGTTAGCCATTTTTAACTTAGCTGAACCCTCCGCCATTTTTGTGATTTTTATTACGTCTTTATGGCCGACTATTATCAATACAGCACTAGGAGTTGGCAGCGTTAATCCTGATTATTTAGACGTAGCCAGAGTGTTAGAAATGCCTCAATGGAAACGAGTGATTAAAATCATTTTACCCGCCAGTTTACCCTACATTTTTACCGGATTACGGATTAGTTTAGGGATTGCTTGGTTAGTGATTGTTGCAGTAGAAATGTTAACCGGAGGAGTTGGCATTGGATTCTTCGTTTGGGATCAATGGAATCGCTTGAATTTAAGTTCAGTATTCCTAGCGGTATTTGTCATCGGAATAACTGGATTATTACTCGATTACGGTTTAGGTCAAATTCAAGCATTAGTAACTCATCACCGCGTTAAAGCATGAGTTTAATTGAATAGAAATTCTCTCTAAAATCCAAAAACAATATGACTACCCGACGTCAATTTTTACAAGGAATGGGACTGACGGCGACGGGACTGGCGTTGTATTCCTGCAATGTTGGTAAACCTCCCAATGCCCAATTATCTGATATTGCCTTAGCCGTTGAACCCGTTGTTGACCCCAAAACTTTAGAAAAACCCAATATTACCGTTGGTTACGTTCCGGTTAATGATTGTGCACCCTTTGCTGTTGCGTATGAAAAGGGATTTTTCCGCAAATACGGACTCAATGTTACCTTATCCCGTGAGGCAAGTTGGGCTAATTCCCGCGATGGTATTATTTTCGGGCGTTTAGATGCCTCTCCCGTCGTTTCGGGTGCTGTTACCAACGCTCGGATTGGCGCTGAAGGTGCCCGAAAAGCCCCCTTGTGTGCCGCCATGACCATTCACCGCCACGGAAACGCCATGACGATGAATAAAGCCATGTGGAATTATGGTTTACGACCTTGGCATGAATATAACGGTAATTTAGAGGAATTTGGGCGAGATTTTCGAGGTTATTTTGATGCTTTGCCTCCCGAAGAACGGATTTGGGCTGTTGTTTTAAGTTCGGCGATTTATGAATATTTTGCCCGCTATTTATCGGCTGCTGCTGGGGTTGATCCGATTCAAGAATTTCGGATTATTATTATTCCTCCACCCCAAATGGTGAACAATATTAGAATTGGCGCCATGCAAGCTTATATGGTAGCAGAACCTTGGAATACTCGTGCTATTACGGGCAATGAAGGTGTGGGTTTTACCTTTGCTCAAGGCTCTGAAATTTGGTATGGACACCCCGATCGATTATTAGGTGTGATGGAATCATTTATTAATGAAAATCCCAAGACCTATCGCAGTTTAGTAAAAGCCATGATTGAGGCTTGTCAATATTGTAGTAATCCCGCTAATCGGGTGGAAGTTGCTCAACTAATTACTGACCCTTCTTTTACCGGAGCAAAACCGAAAAAAGGAGCCATTGATAAATTTACTAAACCTGGAATTGTGGGGGATTATAATTACGGCGGATTTGATAACCAACAACGAATTATTTCCGATCCCTATACAACAATATTTTATGATGCTCCCCCGAAGTTATCGTACATTCCAGGGATTCATTCTACATTTTTATGGCAGTCTCAAAGCCTTTGGTTAATGACTCAAGCGGCTCGTTGGGGGCAAATTAAAGAATTTCCCAAAGATGCAGAACAAAAAGCTCATAAAGCTTGGCGAACGGATTTATATCGAGAGATTGCAAACGAAATGGGAATTGAATGTCCGAAGGAGGATTATAAAATCGAACCTGCTGAATTTTTTATTGATAAAAAAGCTTTTGATCCAAGTGATCCAGTCGGTTATCTCAAGAGTTTTGAAATTCGAGCTAATCGTCCTCAATCTTTCTTTTTGTCTTAGGGGATAAAAACCCCGGTTTCTGAATAGAAAATCAAGCTTTTAGTGCTAATTCGAGATGAGAAACCGGGTTTTTGCACAGTCTTAAATCTTTCTTTTTGTCTGAGTTTATCTTGAGTATCCTTTGAGGTTAATTATGAAACAATTCCCAACTTCAATGTCAACCCCAGCTTCTACTTTAAACCCAACTGAATTTTTAACTATTGAGAATTTAGTGAAGTCTTATCCCAATCCTAATGGCGGAGAATTTGTGGTTTTAGACCCAATCAATCTCACCATTGGTGAGGATGAATTTATATCTGTGATCGGTCATTCTGGTTGTGGAAAATCTACCCTATTAAAAATAGTAGCGGGGTTAGAAAAAGCAACATCGGGTTCTGTACGCATTGAAGGAAAAGAAATTCGTAAACCGGGTTCAGATCGAATGATGATCTTTCAAAATTATTCTTTATTACCTTGGTTAACCGTTCGAGAAAATATCCGGTTAGCGGTGGATGAAGTTCTCAAAAATATGTCCTCTGCGGAAAAAATGAGTTTAGTTAATGAACATATTGCCATGGTGAATTTAACGGCTGCTGCTGATAAATATCCCCATGAAATTTCAGGCGGAATGAAACAACGGGTGGGAATTGCACGAGCTTTATCAATTCAGCCCAAAATGTTATTAATGGATGAACCGTTTGGCGCGTTAGATGCGTTAACACGGGGTAAATTACAAAAACAAGTTTTAGATATTTGGGAACAAAATCGTCAAGCGGTGATGATGATTACCCATGATGTTGATGAGGCAATTTATATGTCTGATCGGATTGTTTTGATGACCAATGGCCCCCATGCTAATATCGGAGAAATCTTAGATGTACCCTTCCCCCATCCCCGCGATCGCCATGAATTACGAGAATCATCTGAATATTATGAATTACGAAACTATGCCTTAGATTTCCTCGAACGATATTTTACCTCCGATGAATAAATAATTGTTCTCATCCCAAGATTTTGTAGAGGCGTTCCCCATAATGTCTCTACCCATTTTCTAATTTTCTGTTTCCTGTCTTCTGTATCCCATATAATAAAAGAACTGTTTATGTGATGTCGAGTAAATAGCCGTGACTTCCCCAGAAACTTCATCCCAACAGCAACCCCAACCCGAAAACCATCCCGCACTCAGTTCTAGCTATTACACCTTGTTAGGGCTTCATCCTAGTGCTACCCCAATAGAAATTCGCCGCGCCTATCGGGAATTGAGTAAACTTTACCATCCTGATACAACAACCTTATCAAAGGCGATCGCAACAGCCAAATTTCAAACCCTCAACGAAGCTTACGCCACCTTAAGCAACCCCCAACGACGTCAATCTTATGATCTAAAAATCGGTTATTCTCGATATCATGTGATTCAGGTTCCAACTAATTTTAATCAACCCATATCTAAAAGCCATCCTTATCCTAAATCCTCTGCTTATTTAGACCCAACAGACCGTCCCCTTTCCGCCGGAGAGATTTTTGCATTATTTCTGATGGGACTGAGTTTAATAGGGTGTTTATTCTTAGCTATTTTTATCGGTTTAACTCGTTCTGGCGGAATGATTCAACCCATTCAACCTCCAGGGTTTTAATTCATTTTAACCTGAATTTATCCCTGATTATAGATTTATTTTTTATTAATTAAAATTCCATATAATTACTCCAAAATAATCATTAATTTACACATTTCTGATTCCCTGGTAGGGGCGAGGTTTCCTCGCCCTCACAATCAATTTAGAATCAAAACAGTTGTACCATTGATTTAGACTTACTATATAATGAAGAATTAGCAGTAGTAAGTCGCTCTTTTATCTTTAATTTATGACCTTGCCCAGTTCCGATACACCCTTATATAATCATCCCTTACCTGATATTGAAGACTGGTTACGTTCTCATGGGGGCGAACAAGATAGTAAAGAGCTTCATTATTGGCGGATTAAAAATCCCCATTGGACAGCAGATTTATGGTTAGACGTTGACCAAATTACAGTGCGTTATATTGGTGCGGCAAACAACGGTCAAGATATTCAACGTTCCTTTAAGTATTCCCTATCTCGCAGAGATCTCGAATCAGCTATTTTTGGCGGGCCATAATCAGTTATCAGTTATCAGTTATCAGTTATCAGTTATCAGTGATTTAAACTTTACCGAATCTTCGTTCCCGTTTTTGATAGGAAGATAACGCGAGATGTAATTCTGTATGATTAAAATCAGGCCAGAGAGTATCGGTGACATAAATTTCTGCATAGGCGAGTTGCCATAATAAAAAATTACTAATTCGCAATTCTCCACTGGTGCGAATTAACAAATCTGGGTGACACATTCCTGCCGTATATAAATGTTGTTCAAACAAAGTTTCATCAATATCTTCCGGTTGAATTAACCCTTGTTTCACTTGAGTCGCAATCTTTCGACAAGCGCTTAAAATTTCTTGTCGTCCGCCATAATTTGTAGCAATAGTAAATAGAATACCCTTATTATTTTTCGTTTCCTCCATTGAATATTCTATTTTTTTCTGTAGAGACTGAGGAAGTGCCGTTAAATTTCCCACAAACTGAATTCGCACTTCCTCTTCCATCATTTCCCGCAGTTCGCGCATCAAAACCCGCTCAAACAATGCCATTAAAAAATCCACTTCTTCTAACGGACGACCCCAATTTTCAGTCGAAAAGGCATAGGCTGTTAGGGCTTGCACACCCCAATCTCGACAACAGCGTAAGACTTCTTTAAGAGCATCCACTCCTCGACGATGGCCCATAGTTCGCGGTAAACCCCGACGTTTCGCCCAACGACCATTGCCATCCATAATCACAGCAATATGTTTGGGTAAACGGCTTTGGTCTAAATCTGCGGGTAATTCATATATAACCCTTGTTTTAGCACTCATTTTTTCTCCCGAGAAGCTTTGGAACGAGGACGGAATAAGCCAGACACTAGAGCCCATCCTTGGGAACCAATGCGGTTTCCCCAATGGGTAATCGAAATTGAAGCCGCAGTTCGGTCATCATTGGATGTCCAAGACCGAGCTTCTAATAGCTCTTTCAGTTTACTGCTAGTTAAGGGTCGATTGAGGACTCCTTTCTCCGCCAAAGAAATTGAGCCTGTTTCTTCTGACACTACAATACACATACATTTTGCCACCCGTTCCGTAATTCCCATCGCGGCTCGATGACGAGTTCCCAATTGTCGAGAGGCCATCCGTTCCGATAACGGTAAAATCACTCCTGCGGCTGCAATTCGAGAAGCTCGAATTAACACCGCCCCATCATGGAGCAAGGTTTTGGGTTGAAAAATGGTTTGTAACAGTTCCCTAGAAACTTCTGCATTCAGTTTAACCCCCGGAACCGAAAAATCCCGTTCATCAATGGGGCTGGCTGTTTCAATAATAATTAATGCGCCTGTGCGGTTTTGCGAAAGTTCTTTAACGGCTTCTACAATTTGATCAATCACCCCATCGGGTTCTGGAATGGCACGGCGACCTTGACCAAACAGTTGCAAAACTTCTCCCCGACCCAATTGTTCTAAAAATTGGCGGAATTCCGACTGTAACATAACTGCCATCGCTACAGCAGACCCAGTAACTAAACTATTGAGGGCAATATACAATAACCTCAAATTAGCCCAGTTACTAATGGCCGTTGCCAACATTAGAATAATAAATCCTCGTACCATCCATAGAGTACGGCGTTCTCCAATGATGACCAACACCACATAAGCGACGGCAAAAACTAATCCAATATCAAGACTTTGAATCAACCAGGGAGGAATTCCTTGCTTTGTCATGAATAGGCGCCGTATTCATCGAAAATTATTATCAAATTTTAGAGTTAAATTGTTAGCGGTTAACGGTTGACTCTTGATTGTTAAAGTATCAACGCTCAAGAGTCAACTGTTAATCGTTAAGGGTTGAGTGTCAACCGTTCAGGAAGTCGATCTTTTCGGATTAAATCTTGGTAAGATTCTCGTTCAATAATTACGTTAGCATCGCCATCGTTGACTAAAATCGCCGCAGGTTTAGACAGTCGGTTATAGTTCGATGCCATACTATAGTTGTAGGCTCCGGTTGCCATGACCACGAGAATATCCCCAGATTCAACTTTGGGCAGTTGAGCATCCTTAATTAAAATATCCCCAGATTCACAATGTTTTCCTGCCAGGGTGACTGGTTCAGTCATGGGTGCAGACATTTGATTTGCCAATACCACTCGGTACAAGGACTGATAGGTTATAGGACGGGGGTTATCGGACATCCCCCCATCTACAGCAATATACGTCCGAATTCCAGGAACTTGTTTTTGAGAACCAACGGTATAAGCGGTGACACAGCTAGAACCAATTAAAGACCGTCCCGGTTCACATAATAATTTCGGTAAAGGATATTGTTTCTGTTCACAGGCTTTGATAACGGATTCAGTAACAATTTTTACCCAATTTTCAATACTGGGGGGATCATCTGACTCCGTATAGCAAATCCCTAAACCTCCACCAATATTAACTTCTGAGATATTTAAACCGAGTTGATTGGCTTTAGTTAATGTATCAATAATAACTGAACCCAAATCATTATGGGGTTGCAATTCAAAAATTTGGGAGCCAATATGAGCATGAACTCCAATACAAGCTAAACCTGGTTGTTGACTGATAAATTGAAACACTTCATCCAATTGACCGGGATCAAAACCAAATTTACTATCTAAATGTCCGGTGCGGATATATTCATGGGTATGACATTCAATTCCAGGGGTAAACCGAATCATCACCGGAATAGGATGATCAACAATAGACTGTTGACTGAGTTGAACAAGAGTGTGTAAATCTAACCAATTATCCGCAACAACGGTACATCCATTTTCAATCGCTAATTGAATTTCTTCTGAGGATTTATTATTACCATGTAAGTAAGTTTTCTCCGGTGGAACTCCAGCTTGTAGCGCCGTATAAAGTTCTCCTCCTGAAACCACATCAATGCCTAATCCTTCAGAGGCGACAATGGCACAAATCGCTAAACAATTCCACGCTTTGGAGGCATACAAAACTAAAGATTCACCCGGATAATGACGTTTGAAGGCTTCCCGGTATTGTTGACAAGCCGTTCGCAGGGTGGTTTCATCGACAATATAAAGGGGTGTGCCAAATTGTTCAACTAAAGCGGTAACATCACAACCGCCTATTTCTAAGTGATCTTGGGGGTTGACTTTCGCCGTCAGAGGGAGTAGATGTTGATTAGGCGATCGCGTTTCAACCGCATCCGTTGATGCCGATAGGTATTGCAGTCCAGAATTTTGCACAGGAAATACTATATTAACACTTCTATAGATCAGATTTTACCCTAAAGTCGCGCAGATGTCGGGTATTGGGTGCTTTCAAAACAGAAGATACTCAACGTTAAGTTTTTTTACAGAAGCTTGAGAATAGAGTTGGGCAATCAAAGCTGGTATAATGGAATACTAGATTTTCAGATCAATGGATTGTGTTTGTCGCCATGAAAAGCCCAGTACAAAAAATTCTATTTGGTAGCCCTGGAACAGGGAAAAGCCACAAAATAGTGCATGAAATTATTCCTGCTTTAGGTATAGGTAGGGAAAATGTAATTAAAACAGTATTTCATCCTGAATATACTTATGGAGATTTTGTTGGTAAGCTAATTCCAGTTACAAAAGGGGAAAAGGTTCAGTACAAATTCTTCTCAGGCCATTTTTTGTGCGCTTTATCTAAAGCTTATCGCAAAATCTTCGATGTATATAAAAATCCTACTAAGGATAAAAATTTTAAAAATTTAAGTATAGAAGAACAAAATATTTTATTATCTACAGCCCGATCAGAAGCTTGTCAGAAAGCTGAAAACGTTATTTTAGTTATAGATGAAATCAATCGTGGGAATTCTTCTGCCATCTTTGGAACTGTTTTTCAGTTATTAGATAGAAATGACGATGGCTGGTCATCTTATAGAATTAATGTACCAGAAATAGAAATACTAAAAATATTAGAACTCATGGGAGTCAAAGACCAAACTTTAGCTACTAATCAATCTCAATATAAATTTCCAGGTGAAGGCGATTGGGTGAATGAATATACAACTTTCCAAAATAGATTAGATTGTTTAGATATTAGTCTGGAAGATAGAGCAATTAAAATTCCCCCTAATCTTTCTATTGTTGGGACGATGAATACATCTGATAACTCTATTTACTTTATGGATAGCGCATTTAAACGGCGCTGGGAATGGGAGTTTATTGATTGGGATGAAAGTGAACCCGAACCCCCCAACTATTCAGATTTTGAAGAATATGAATGGAAAAAGTTAGTCAAACAAATTAATCTTTTTATTAAAAGTCATCACGATTCTGTTCGCGGAATAGAAGATAAACAAGTTGGATATTTTTTCATTAATTATAAAAATAACTGTATTACTTCTGAACAAATAAGAAATAAACTCATGTTTTTCTTGTGGGATAGTGTCTTTAACCGAGATAAAAGACCTTTAGTTGATTTGCTTGAAGTTGATCGTTCAGAATTAATTACATTTGGAGATTTTACCAAATTACATAATATATTTATTGAAAAAATTCGGGCGTTTACTCCTAAATTGTAGAGCTATTAAATTTCATACTTATACAGATTAATATATGTTTAATTTTGCAAAAATTACCTTAGTCAAACAGAGAGAAGCAAAAGACAACTTCGTTGGTATCCGAAAATCTGCTTCTGATAAAGGGTTTGAATTTTGCCTTCCGAATGGATTTGATGATTTCCCCGATGGGGATTTTGATCAAATCAAAGATTTATTTTTTAGAATGTACCGTACTTTTAATAAATTTGAGAGAGATAATAGAAATAGTGATAGATTTAATTTGAATAAACCTGAATATCAAGAACAACAGGATCAAACTACTCTTTCTTCTGGTGGAGTAACTTTTAAAACTGATGAAGGAGAATCTTGTGTTATTTATAGCAAGATTAAAATGATCGAAAAAATTCTTTCAGCTTATGATGATCTATCACTTCACTCAATTCAAAGAAAGATTAGTCGAAGTGATAAAATCGACTATTCTCAGATTTATAAATATTTAGATAGGGCTATTTATTTAGAGGATGATATCATTCACATTGAAACAATGGATTTACCCCGTCCTCTCTTGCGCTATGAAAGTACAGATTTAATTGATCTGTATTGTTTAATTTTAGATGAAATCATTCAACAATTAGAAGAAGATGCTCCTGATAATGTCAAATCTCGTAGTCAAGATATTAAATTTTTTGCTCAACGGTTTAAAGAAAATTATTTAACTAGCAATCAGTCAATTTTTGATAAAGATACTTACGAGGAAACTATTAATATACTGAAAGAAACATTGGATCATATAGATAATTGTACTTATTATAAAGATGCTGACTATTGGCAACTTTATGAAGCTATAGAAACATTTTTGTATGGTGAACTAAATCCGCAACAACAGGAGGGCGAATATTGGGGAATTAAGGGATTTTCTTACGTTTGGGAAGATATGTGCCATACATACTTTTTTCGTCAAAGCCCAGATTTTCGTTACAGTCAAGAAAGAAATATTACTTATAATTATAATTCTTGGAATATTTGTTATGCAGATACAGATATATCTTTAAAAGGTTATCAAAATCCGAAGCGCGTAATAGAAGATAAAAATAGAGTAGGTAATTATTGTACTCCTGGGCGTAATACAACGAAAGATGATAGAACCTGGATTTATTGTACTAAATCTGATAAACCTTATCCTGATAACTCAGGATATTTTTGGTGGAGTGAGCTTTTATCTATTGAATTTAACTCTGGTTTGGGAATGTTTTTATACAATGAGCCTGAAAAGTCGAATTTTTTCAACAGAAATCAAAAAAATGCTTTGCGTAGATTTCCACGCCCTGATTTAGTATTGCAATCCCCAGATCGAAAAAAATTAAGGATTATAGATTTTAAGGATGTACCCATCACATTTTTTGAGAAAAATAAACAAAAATCTTTTGAAAACACTGAAGAAAAATATAGAATTGATGTGATTAAACAATTAACCTATGAGTTAGCCTTACAACAAACTCACTTCGTTTGGCAAAATTGGTTTTTAATTCCTGGTTATATAAATGATTTAAATATAGAATTTTTAGATTCAAAAATTGATATCAAGGGGATTCAAGTAAGAAAAGCAAATTTTACTAAAATACAAACTGTATATTTAGGAGAAAATTCATGAACAAAGATAATTTCTTCATCTTTAAAGATGTTACTATAGATAGTGATTACCTTCCGTTAATCACATTTAAAACAATCAATCAAAAAGAAGCTGTTGAAAATTATATCATTTCAGAAGCAAAGGATTTTTTTATAAATATTCTTAAAATTAATGATGAGTTAATTCAAATTCCTTATCCTAATTTAATTACTAAACAGGATTTCAATACAAGAGATATTAAAGATTTTTATAATATCCTTTTTTATGATTTAGACCAGCGGCATTCTAATTCTAATAGAAAATTAAAAATTAATATTAAATGGGGTATAACATTTGATGAGGAGTGTACACCTATTGAGGTTGGATATTATAATCGCGCTCAAGATAAAATTGTATATTTTGACAATCGCCCTAATCGTCCTCGTATTGCTTATCGTCGCTCCCATCTTAATCTAATGCCTTATCGCAAATATGGAACTATAGATATTAATAGAATCCCTATTTTCTACTATCTTTATTTTACATTTCAAGAAATTTTGGATGTCATAAAAAATGTTAATTGATAATACTTCTAGTCGTTAATAATTAGTATTAAATAATTTAAGATGTTTTCAAATTATATTTTTGTTATGATAACATTGCTCAAAGCTAAACTTTAAAGATACTCGTTTAAATGGGAAAGCAATATTTAGAATTACAACTCTTAACCGATGATCAACTTTCTGCTGTTGTCGAACTTGATCAACGCTGTTTAGGAGGACTTTGGACAATAGACGGATATCAACGAGAAATTGATAGTCCTAATAGTGATTTAATCATTTGGAAACAAGTTAATGAAACCGCAAATTCACAACCGATCTTAGAAGAATTAAAATTACCTAAAATAGAATTAAAAAATCCAAGAAGTTCGGGTAATGAAATCATAGGAATTGGGTGTTTATGGGCAATTTTAGAAGAAGCTCATATTACAATTTTAGCCATTGATCCAGACTATCAAGGACAAGGGTTAGGTCAGGGGTTATTATTTCAATTGTTAGTATCGGCTTGGAAACGGAAACTCGAACGCGCTACCCTAGAAGTTAAAGTTTCTAATCAACCTGCGATTAACTTATATAAAAAATTTGGTTTTAAAGAAGCCGGACGTCGTAAAGGCTATTACCAAGATACCGGAGAAGATGCCTTAATTCTCTGGCGAGGAGATCTCCATCACCCCCATTTTCTCCAAACTCTTCAGGACTGGTATCAAGAGATTTGTTTGAGGTTGATGGTTGACGGTTGACGGTTGACGGTTATTAGGTTAACAGGTTAACAGGTTAACAGGTTAACAGGCAAGATGCCTGTTCCACGATTCTTAGAGCATTGTGCTAGAATCCATCAGTAAAATCAAAAGTGATCCTCTTAGCCACAACACAGTTGAGGCTTGCAGAGAGATAACCTCTATACAGAATGAAAATTCAATTTAGAGTAAGCTGTCTCTGTTCAAGTCTTGATCCCTATCCTGATCTTGGCTTTTCCAGAGGAGGAATAGGGATTTGGACTCGCCCTTGAGTCAGTTGTTGTGTCTAACCTGATAAAAAACGCTCAGATCGCAGGAAATATCCTGCAAAATCAATTTTATAGTAATCTCTAGGGTAAGTTGTAGGTCAATTCCAAGTTGGGCAAATATTCCCAGTTGAAGGAGATACACAACAACGCCAACCTAGAATCTCACGACCGCGAGAAATTAAAGTGCCAAAATGAACCCTTTCATTTTTTAGCCAACTTTTTAATTTTTCGGAAGTTATTAAGTCTCACGCTAAAATTAGCGTAACGGGTAAGCAGCAGGTGATGGGAATTAGCCATGTTTGAACGCTTCACAGAAAAAGCCATTAAAGTCATCATGTTAGCCCAGGAGGAAGCACGTCGCCTGGGGCATAACTTCGTGGGAACCGAACAGATCCTCCTGGGTCTGATCGGGGAAGGCACAGGTGTTGCTGCCAAAGTCCTAAAATCAATGGGAGTCAATCTCAAAGATGCCCGGATCGAGGTAGAAAAAATCATTGGTCGAGGTTCGGGGTTTGTCGCCGTCGAAATTCCCTTTACCCCTCGCGCCAAACGAGTGCTGGAACTGTCCCTGGAAGAAGCACGCCAATTGGGGCATAACTATATTGGCACCGAACACCTTCTCCTCGGTCTGATCCGGGAAGGGGAAGGTGTGGCGGCTAGAGTCTTAGAAAACTTGGGGGTTGACCTCTCGAAAGTTCGGACTCAAGTGATTCGGATGTTGGGTGAAACGGCCGAAGTTGCCGCCGGAGGCAGTAATAGCCGCACCAAGACCCCAACCTTAGATGAGTTTGGATCAAATTTAACCCAAATGGCCGCCGAAGGCAAACTCGATCCGGTGGTCGGTCGCCAAAAAGAAATTGAACGGGTGATCCAAATTCTCGGTCGGCGGACTAAAAATAACCCCGTGTTAATTGGGGAACCTGGCGTGGGTAAAACCGCTATTGCTGAAGGGTTAGCCCAACGCATTGCCACGAATGATATTCCCGATATTTTAGAAGAAAAACGGGTCGTTACCTTAGATATCGGGTTGTTAGTCGCTGGAACTAAATATCGGGGAGAATTTGAAGAACGTCTGAAAAAAATCATGGATGAGATCCGGTCAGCCGGAAACGTGATCCTGGTCATTGATGAAGTTCACACGTTGATCGGCGCGGGTGCTGCTGAAGGGGCGATTGATGCGGCGAATATCCTTAAACCCGCCCTAGCCAGAGGTGAGTTACAGTGCATCGGGGCGACGACCTTAGATGAATATCGTAAACACATTGAACGAGATGCGGCTTTAGAACGTCGGTTCCAACCTGTGATGGTGGGTGAACCGTCTGTTTCTGAAACGATTGAAATTCTGTTTGGGTTGCGCGAACGTTATGAGCAACACCATAAACTGAAAATTTCCGATGAAGCCTTAGAAGCCGCGGCTAAACTCTCGGATCGGTATATTAGCGATCGCTATTTACCGGATAAAGCCATTGACTTAGTTGATGAAGCGGGTTCACGGGTGCGCTTAATCAATTCTCAACTGCCTCCAGCAGCGAAAGAATTGGATAAGGAACTGCGGCAAGTGCTTAAAGAAAAAGACGAGGCGGTACGTTCTCAAGACTTTGACCGGGCGGGAGAATTGCGCGATCGCGAAATGGAAATTAAATCGCAAATTCGTTCTATTAGCCAAACCAAGAAAGCCGAAACCACCCGCAGCGAAGACGATAGCCCCATTGTCACCGAAGAAGACATCGCCCAAATTGTGGCCAGTTGGACAGGGGTTCCGGTGAACAAACTCACCGAGTCCGAGTCCGAGAAACTGCTGAACATGGAAGGAACCCTGCATCAACGGTTAATTGGTCAGGATGAAGCCGTGAAAGCCGTATCTCGTGCTATTCGTCGCGCCCGGGTGGGTCTGAAGAACCCCAACCGACCGATCGCCAGTTTTATCTTCTCTGGGCCAACTGGGGTGGGTAAAACCGAATTAACCAAGGCGTTAGCGGCCTATTTCTTCGGGTCAGAAGAAGCGATGATCCGCTTGGATATGTCGGAATATATGGAACGTCACACCGTTTCTAAGTTAATTGGGTCGCCTCCAGGTTATGTGGGATACAACGAAGGCGGACAACTGACGGAAGCGGTGCGTCGGCGTCCCTATACGGTGGTGCTGTTTGATGAAATTGAAAAAGCTCACCCCGACGTCTTCAATATGTTGCTGCAAATCTTAGAAGATGGTCGTTTGACCGATGCTAAAGGTCGGACGGTGGACTTCAAGAATACCTTGATCATTATGACGTCTAATATTGGATCGAAGGTGATCGAAAAAGGTGGCGGTGGTTTAGGGTTCGAGTTCTCTGAAAATGAAAACGATGCTCAATACAACCGCATCCGCAATTTGGTGAATGAAGAACTGAAACAATACTTCCGTCCTGAGTTCCTCAACCGTTTAGATGAAATTATTGTCTTCCGTCAGTTGAACAAGGAAGAAGTCAAGGAAATTGCGGTGATCATGTTAAAAGAAGTCTTCGGACGCTTGGTCGAAAAAGGCATTACCTTGGAAGTGACGGACAAGTTTAAAGAACGGTTAGTAGAGGAAGGTTACAACCCCAGTTATGGGGCGCGTCCTCTGCGTCGGGCGATTATGCGGTTACTCGAAGATAGTTTAGCAGAAGAAATTCTGTCTGGACGGATTAAAGAAGGGGATACTGCTGTTGTTGATGTGGATGAAAACGGTCAAGTGGTGGTGTTCCAAAGTCCTGCTGACCGGGAATTGTTACCTCAAGGCGCTGAGTCTTAATTGGGTTTAATTCTATCTTTTCTTAAACCCTTCTCCTAACAGGAGAGGGGCTTTTTTGTTGTTGGGCTTTAGCCCAATTTTCTAGTAAATTATAGGTTTATATATAGCACTACGCATTACAGTTAGGACATTTTTAAATCCTGAAACCCTTTCAATTATTACTGTTCCCTGTTCCCAGTTAAGCTGTTCCCTCTTCAAGTAGCGCTATAGCAGTCGCAGCAGATGTTAGGACGTTCTTAATTGCTTCCTCCTTCCTTTTTCTTCTGCTACAAAATCGTTAAATAAGTTTCTGTTGGACTGATGGGTAACGCCTTCAAGGTTTGATTTTTTAAGTCGATTTCTAACCCCAAAGCTTCTAAAGGTATGACTCCTAAAAGAGCATCTTGACCTCCTGGTAATTCTAAGCACTCGAAGGTTCCTTCCCGCTCAAATATTGATAGGGTAGCATCTCGGAAAATTCTGGCTTTACCAATACCCATTGCGGTGGCTACGTCCACTTCTTTTAGGAGTTTTAGCCCCAGTTTGGCGATCGCTTCTTGTGGTAAACATAGGGTAGTTGCACCCGTGTCTACTAATACATTTTTGAGGGTAATTGAGCGAATTTGCTCTGGTAAAATTGTCCCATCTTCTGCTCGAATTTGGTCGGCGCGGTTAGTAATTGTTAGAGTGGCGAAAACTTTTCCCATTTGATTGTTGCTTTGAATTTGCATATTTATCTCCTACTTAAGAGTTGGAGTTATTGCGTCTTTTAATTGTAACTTCTTTTGACAGCGATCGCGTAGGATCAAGAAACCCGGTTAGGGGTCAACGGCTGTTGACCTAATTGTGCGCGTAAGTAACGTGAGTTCGATGGGTTGCGATCGCTTTAATTTTCTGCTCAACTTGTTGGCGGCTTTGGTGGCTTATACTGATCTACTCAAAAAACCTAACTGCATTATCTCATACTGTTTTTAATCCCTCGAATTCACATCCTTATAATAAAGGATAAACCGCTTGAGGATTCAATTGTCTACGACACATTTCTCGCCGTTCTAAATTATTAGCATAACATTGGTTAATAGCAATTTCTCCATGATCAGGAGATACTAAACTTTCAATAAGTATGACTTCCAATGGACTATTGACGACACGACCAAATATTCCCGTTTCTCCGGGTTTAAGTTCTGTGGGATTAACGGTTGCTTCTCCGGCTTCTAATGGGACTAATTGATCATTCTGTTGTTGATATTCTCGATAGTTAACTTTCAGCGATCGCATTGAAGTTGTACTATTATTTTTAACCTTTCCCTCAATCGAATAACGAATTAATGTTCCTTCTCCAACTCGCACTAATTTAACATCACTCACAGTGAATCCTGAATTTTGAGTTACGATTACAGAGGCAGAATGTTGAGATGAGTTGGAAGCAGGAGAAAGAGAAGGATTTGAAATGGCTTTTAAGGCGGGAATTAAGCCAGAAACAATCACAAATGCTAAAGCCCAAGGTAAATCAATTGGCATAATCAAATCTCCTCAATTAGAATATTATTCTAATTAATCCGGTTCTGTTGCTACAATTTTGTCATATAAGGATTGAAAACCAAACCAACCCCCATAATCATGGCCAATTTGACTCAACGTTAAACTAGCCGTTTCAGGCTTTAAGGTTGTAGCTCAGGTTGAGGCTAGAAAAAAATTTTGAAAAAGGGGTTGACATTCATCGAGAAAGGGAGTAGATTAGTAAATTGTGAGAGGAAAACAAGCGAAACGCAAAACCGCTAACTCCTCAATCATCACCGAAAAGTTTGTAAAGCTTTCCTGGTGCCTATGGCTCAGTGGAACCACTCCGATCCATCTCGAACTCGGCTGTGAAACGCTGATACGGCGAAGATACTTGGCGGGTAGCCGCCTGGAAAAATAGCTCGGTGCCAGGTTAATATCAAACAAAAGCCTTCTTCCAGTGATAAATCGGAAGAAGGCTTTAGTCTTTTAACACTTTCAGAAACAAGGTTTCTTTCAAGATCTAGCAACGCTTTAGGAGATAAGTCCTCTACTCCGGTTAAAGAATCCTGCCTGAGCAAGTCATTTTTTTGATTAAAAAATCTCAGTGACTTTAGCCCTGAGAGCGTCAAAACAGCTAAACCTCAAGATGGATCTGGTATGGTGAATATCACCCTATTACAGTTAGTTTAAATAATGACTTTTACTCTCCAAATTTTGCACACCTCCGACCAAGAGGCAGGGGTTGAAGCCCTAGAAGATATTCTCCCTTTTTCCAGCGTCATCAACGCTCTGCGTTCTCAATTTCCTGAACAAACCCTGGCTCTAACTTCAGGAGATTTATACATTCCCGGCCCGTTTTTTTTCGCCAGTAGCGATCCCGCACTGAGCGATGTTATTGGTAAACCCGGTGCAGGACGAGCCGATATTGAAACTAACAATGGCTTGTTCTTTGACGCCGCCACCTTCGGCAGTCATGAATTTGACCTCGGTACGGGTCTCCTCGCCTCCTTGATTCCCGCAGACCCCGTTATCGAAGGAGTCTATAACTATCCAGGTTCTAAATTCCCCTTTTTGAGTGCAAACCTCGACTTCAGCACCGACAGTAATTTAGCAAAATTTGTGGTTCCTGACGGACAGCCCCCCCAACCCAACAGCATCGCCAAAAGCACAGTGATTGACGTGCAAGGGCAACCCATCGGCATTGTTGGGGCTACAACTCCTCTGTTGGGCAGCCTCTCGTCTCCTGGCAATATTGGTATATCCCCCTCAGACCCCAACGATCTCGATGCTCTGGCGGCCACCATTCAACCTTCGATTGATGCCCTCACCGCCCAAGGGATTAACAAAATTGTTCTGTTGTCCCATCTGAGAGACCTGAATATTGACCAGGAACTTGCCTCTGGCCTGCGGGATGTGGATGTGATTGTGGCGGGGGGATCTAACGATATCTTAGCGGATGCTACTGACCGTCTGCGAGTCGGAGATACGGCTGATGGTCTCTACCCCATCCTCACAACCTCCGCCACCGGGCAACCCGTTGCGATTGTGAATACTAAGGGCAACTATAAGTATGTGGGGCGTTTGGTAGCGGATTTTGATGATAATGGGGTTCTAATTCCCTCAAGCATTGACCCCAAGATCAGTGGAGCTTTTGCTACGGACGAAACGGGGGTGATCGAGACGGGAAACGTCCCACCCAATGAGGAATTATCGGTTGGCTTGGCTGCGGGACAACTTTCCATTGTTCCCAAAGACGGCAATACCTTTGGCCGCAGCGAGGTATTTCTCAACGGCGACACCAGCGATGTTCGCACCCAAGAAACCAACCTGGGTAATCTTGGCGCGGATGCTAATTTGTTTGCGGCTCGCCAAGTTGATCCGAGCGTGGTGATCTCGATTAAAAATGGGGGAAGTATCCGCTACTCCATCGGGGCTATTAGTAGCGAGGGTGAAAAAATCCCACCGCTCGCTAATCCTATTGCTGGGAAGGAAGCGGGACAAGTTTCCCAACTCGATATTGAAAACGTTATGCGATTCAATAACGAGTTAACAACCCTGACCCTAACGGCCTCGCAACTGCAACAAGTAATTGAACATGGTTTGGCGAAAACAGCGACCGGAGCAACTCCGGGTCAGTTCCCACAAGTTGGGGGGATGGCGTTTAGCTTCGATGCCAGTTTGCCCGTCGGACAGCGCTTGCGTTCTCTCTCGCTGCGAGATGAATCGGGCAGTGTGACCGATATTGTGGTAGAAAATGGTCAGTTAGTCGGCGACCCGAACCGATCTTTCCGTACTGTAACCCTGAAGTTTCTGGCAGATGGAGGCGATGGCTATCCCTTCCCAGACTTTGCGGCTACCTCTAATCCGGTCAGCCTCGCAGCGGCAGAATCTGACTCAACTTTTAATACCCCAGGTCGGGAGCAAAAGGCGGTGGCGGATTATCTGGTGGCGATTGGATTGTTCAACGAGGCGGATGTGCCAGCAGCCGAAGACGAACGCATTCAAAACTTGACGGTTCGCAGCGATACGGCTCTCGCCTCGGAGTTTTTTAACTTGAATGATGACGATAATGTGTTTACAGTGGCGTCAGGATTGCTTGCCGGACGACTGGGTGGACTGCGATCGCTCGATGGGAATGATGTCGTAACCGGTTCGGCTGAGGCTGATCTGATCAATGGCAATCGCAACGATGATCAGATTTCGGGTCTAGGGGGTGACGATACTGTTTTTGGAGGCGCGGGAAATGATGTTCTTAATGGCGACGCAGGTAACGATATCCTTTTCGGAGATTTAGGTAATGACACCTTAACGGGGAATTCCGGTAGTGATACTTTCGTTTTGCGCTCTGGTGGCGGTGGCGATGTGGTGACTGACTTTGAAAATGGGGCTGATGTCTTGGGATTGCCTGAAGGTTTAACTTTCGCGCAACTCTCGATGACTCAAGGGGCGACAGGAACGTTAATCTCCTTTAACCAAGAAGTTCTCGTTACCCTTAATGGCGTTTCATCTAGCTTAGTTACGGCGGAGAGTTTTAAAGCGATCACATAGCAAGGCGTTTCATATTTTAACGTGAGTTCGATCAAAAATTTTTTTTGAAAAAGGGGTTGACATTCATCGAGAAAGGGAGTAGATTAGTAAATTGTGAGAGGAAAACAAGCGAAACGCAAAACCGCTAACTCCTCAATCATCACCGAAAAGTTTGTAAAGCTTTCCTGGTGCCTATGGCTCAGTGGAACCACTCCGATCCATCTCGAACTCGGCTGTGAAACGCTGATACGGCGAAGATACTTGGCGGGTAGCCGCCTGGAAAAATAGCTCGGTGCCAGGTTAATATCAAACAAAAGTCTGCTTCCAGTGATAAATCGGAAGCAGTCTTTTGTATTTTAGCATCCCCAGAAACCGGGTTTCTTTCAAGATTTGGGATAGGAAATCAGGGTTTATACAGAAACCCGGTTTCTTTTACCCCTTTTACCCTATCCAGAAACCGGGTTTCTTTCAAGATTTAGGATAAGAAATCAGGGTTTATACAGAAACCCGGTTTCTTTTACCCCCTTTACCCTATCCAGAAACCGGGTTTCTTTCAAGATTTGGGATAAGAAATCAGGGTTTATACAGAAACCCGGTTTCTTTTACCCCCTTTACCCTATCCAGAAACCGGGTTTCTTTCAAGATTTGGGATAAGAAATCAGGGTTTATACAGAAACCCGGTTTCTTTGAGCATCGATATTATATGATATTTTGAGATTCCTAATAGATTGAATATGAAGGCGATATTACCCCCTGGAATTATTTTAGATCCGCTATTACAACAATGGTTATTAGAAGATATTGGACGAGGCGATCGCAGTACCGCCGGATTATTAATTGGAAATCAGATAAAATCTGCGGATTGGATTGTTAAAGAAAAGGGTGTCATTGCTGGGTTATCCGTAGCGGCGAGAGTGTTTCAACTCTTAGATCATCAGATGCAATTTACACCTTTAATTCAGGATGGAGAATATTGTGAAAAAGGGACAAAAATTGCGATTTTAGAAGGAAGTTTAGAAGCCTTATTAACGGGTGAGCGAGTGGCGTTAAATTTAGCGATGCGACTGAGTGGAATAGCGACAGCAACGAGAAAATATGTAGAAGCGATCGCAGATTTACCTTGTCAATTAGTGGATACTCGCAAAACAACACCCGGATTAAGAGTATTAGAAAAATATGCGATTCAAGTGGGAGGTGCAAAAAATCATCGCATGGGATTAGATGATGCAATTATGATTAAAGATAATCATATTGCGGCGGCGGGTGGAATTGGAAAAGCGATCACTCAAATTCGAGAAATAATGCCTTATCCTTTAACAATTGAAGTAGAAACCGAAACTTTAGAACAGGTAAAAATCGCCTTAGAACATCAAGCGGATATTATTATGTTAGATAATATGTCTTTAGAATTAATGAAGGAAGCCGTTAATCTAATTCGTCAGAATAATCCTCGTATTAAAATAGAAGCATCGGGAAATATTACCTTAGAAACGATTCATTCCGTTGCAGAAACTGGGGTAGATTATATTTCAACGAGTGCCCCCATTACCCGTTCAACTTGGTTAGATTTAAGTATGAAAATGTATAGTAGGGAACAGGGAACAGGGAACAGGGAACAGGGAGGAAAAGAGAAATACAAGTTTAGGTTTTAACATTAGTCTATGTCCTAACAGTCTTGGCGACGGCCATAAATTTTAATTGAGGGCGAGGTTTTCTCGCCCTGATATTCTAGGGTATTCCTAAGCGTTACTTAGAAATAAAATGCACCCAAAAATTGCCATCAGGGATGCAAACTCGCGTGATCAAGCGATAGGAATAATGTAAATAAGCTCCACTCAAATCAGTGCGATAACCAGAGGAGAACCATTCCCCATAGGGGTCATGAACAATAAACCCGTATTCGTCATAACCCACAACAACAATGATATGACCAAAGGACGTAAAATACCCATGAATAACAGCCGGATTTCCAGCCGCAATCCAATCTTTAATATCGTCTATAGTTCCATTGTCAGTAAAATAATCCTGACAACCATAATCTCGAACAATTCGAGCTAAATCATAAGGATCATGACGACTATAGCCTTTATTAATCGCATATTCATAAAGTTCATCTTCCAGTTGACCCGAACTGGTTTTACGACGAGCTTTGAAATATTCCAAACACATTGAGATGGAAGTAACATTGCATGAACCCGTGGGATTAAACCAGTTGTCTAATTGAGATTTATAGGGAACATTGAGACGATAACTGGATGGAATCGGTTTAGGATAAACCAGTTTTCCATTTTCATAAATTTGGGCGTGTTCTCCCCAAATATATAAAACCGAATATCCTCCAAAGGACTCATTTCGTAAAGCGACTCGTAAATGTCCACGAATGGGGTCATAGGCTAAAACAGCAAATTCTTTTCCGCCAGGAATCGAAAATTTTTCTGAGTCATTTAGTTGAGAAGAAGCAATCGGTTTAACCTTAAAAACGGTACTTTTAAGGGTTTTCAATATCGGGGTGGTAACGGGAATCTGTTCCCGTTTTGTTTCGATTAACTTTTTCGCCGTAATTGTACCCAGATAACCCGCTTCACCACACTCCATCAACTTTTGGAATTGATGTAATGAAGCTGTTGATTTAGGGCCAAAAATGCCATCGGCTGGGGGATCAAGCAAACCTAACCCAATGAGTTGAGTTTGGATCTGACGACTGAGTTCGTCATCTTCAGCAATGGCTTTAATATCATATCGAGTATTTTTACCGATAAAATCCTGTAGTTTCATATTGGCTGGTTCTCATCATTGACTCAATCATCATAGACATCAAAGTTGTCAGGACAATTTTACCGATATTTGGGAAGAATTTAGAGATATCCCGATCATCCCTCTAAATCTGCACTGTGTACAGGAGGTTTGAGGATGACGATTCCATAAGCATGAGCCGATAAATACTGTTGTGCTGCCTGTTGAATTTCTGTAGAACTCAATGCTTGAATATGATCAGGATAATACAGACCTGCGGTTAAATCCCCGACTAAGGATTGATAATAGCCATATAATCCAGCGCGATCGCTTGGTGTTTCATTACTAAAGATAAACCGATTTGCCACTTGTGTCCTAACTTTTGTCATTTCCTCCTCTGTAATCGGTTCGTTTTGCAGTTGAGAGATATGATCACACAGAATCGCTTCAACCTCGGTGAGATTTTCTACGGGTAAACGGGCTGAAATATAAAAGACCCCTTGTAAACGCTGAGTCATATTACTCGCAGAAATCGACGAAACTAACCCTCGATTTTCCCGGAGATCTTGAAATAGTCGTGCGGTTCTTCCTTGGCCTAAAATATAAGCTAAAACATCTAAGGGATAAGTTTCAGACAGTTCTTCTAAACCGGGGACACGCCACAGCATTAATAATCGAGCTTGTTGTAACGTATCATCAATAATTTCTTGACGGACAATGCTCTGAAAACTGGCTTCAGGAGCCCAGTGTTTGCGTTCTGGGAGGACAGAACTGATTGATCCGGGATAAACTGAAGTAACGGCATCTTCTACGGTTTGAATCAGAGAATCAACGGGTAAATTTCCTACCACTGCGACCGTCATAGAACGAGGCTGATACCAGGTGCGATGAAAATCTCGCATTTGTTGAGGGTGTAACTGTTCAATTACCGATGCTGGCCCCAAGACCGGACGACGATAGGGAAGCTGCTCAAAGGCGATTTCCATGGACTGGCGAAAAGAGCGTCTACCGGGGTTATCCTCAGAACGACGAATTTCTTCTAACACCACAAATCGTTCCCGTTCAAACGCCTCATCCGCAATACTAGCATTGAGAACCACATCAAACTGTAAAGGCGCTAAATCCGCCAAGTCTTGAGGGGCAGTGGTAATGTAGTAATGGGTATAGTCTTGGCTGGTGGCTGCATTCGTTACAGCACCCCGTTGTTCAATTTTTTGTTCAAATTCTCCCAACTGGAGATGGGGTGTGCCTTTAAAAACGATATGTTCTAAAAAATGCGCCATCCCGTTGATATCATTGGATTCAATCGCCGAACCAATATTAATCCAAACGTTGAGATTGACAGCATCCACAGGTAACTGTTCGGCCACAATGGTTAAACCATTTGAGAGGCGATGAACAGTTGGGGTATTAATCGGTCGAGACGAAGACGGTTTAACAAGGATGGAAGTCATTCGTTGTGTCTTGGGTTGTCTAGGTTTCTATCACTTTAGACCTTTTTGCGGAAAATTGAAAAACCCCCCGGCATTAAGACATCAAGGCTAACCTGGCTTTTCAAAAATTCTATCCCGGCGGATAGAAAAATGCTGGGAAATCATTTTCAAAGTCACAGAAGAGGGATAATGTACCCAATAGAAACAAGAACTCGCCATACCATCAGCAAGTTCTTGTTTAAAAGATCAAGAGAAGATTATTGTGTTAAAGTGGACAACAATTTGTCAATCCAGATTAACTCTTGTATTCCAGAACTCTAAAATGGCGGGGAGCGGATTTGAACCACTGACCTTCGGGTTATGAGCCCGACGAGCTACCAGGCTGCTCTACCCCGCGTCGCTTGTTCCTTTCCTAGTATAACCATAACTTTCTGAATTTGACAACCCCTTTTTTAAAATATTTTTTGGGCGACTAGGGGACAAGGGGACGGGGGACTAGGGGACGGGGGGACTAGGGGACTAGGGGACTAGGGGACTAGGGGACTAGGGGACTAGGGGACTAGGGGACTAGGGGACTAGGGGAGATGAGGGAAGATCAGGGGAGATGAGGGAAGATCAGGGGAGATGAGGGAGGCCGAAGTCTCCCTTCGACAGGCTCAGGGCAGCGCAGTGTCAAGCTGTCAATAGCTCACTTTAAAGAAACGACAATTCCCCCATGACATCTAAGCGTTTGAAGTCGTTGAGGGTGAGGAATTTTTCACCCAGGGTTTCGGCGATGGTGGGGGTAATCCATCCCATTTGTTTTAATAGATGAATGGCGGTGGCGTATTTCGCGCGATGTGAGCCATCCATAACTTTAATGGCTAATCCCATGCCTTCACCAATGCGTCCAACACATTGCACCCCTTCGGCTCCAGATTTACTGACGAGTTCTCCTTCGGTTAAGCGCATTAATTCCGTGTCAAAACGTCCAACTCCGGCGACCATTTCCGGGTGATGGGTCATGGCGCGAACAATACGTTCTCGATCAAGGTTATCCCCCGATGTTAATTGAGCATAGAGTATCGCCATTTGGCTTAATTCCAAATAATAGGTCGGTGCGCCGCAGTCATCCCTAGCACTGAGAAATTCATCGGGGGGTAATGCTAATAATTCTCCGACTTTACCGATAATGAGTTGTTGTAGAGGATGTTTCCGTTGTAAATAGCTTTCTAACGGCCAATGGCATTGTTGACAAACCGCTAACATTCCGGCGTGTTTCCCAGAACAGCCATGTTGCAGACGGCTATTTTTGCCTTCAGGAATGGGACACTGGAGTTGTACGGGATCAACATCCGCTCGCCAGAGAATATTAAACGCTTGTCGAGCTTGTTCGATGGTTCCTTGATGAGAACTACAGATAATCGCTAAATCAATATCGGTTAAATCATATCGTTCCAGTGTGCCTGTTGTGATTACAGCTAAGGCTTGAAAAGGTTTTAAGGCAGACCGGATAAAGGTCGCCGTGTCGGAATTTCCCGCAACAGATAATACTCGTCCTCGGCTATCACAGACGGTTGCTTGCACCCGATGGGTAGACTCAACGAGTCCTTCCCGCAGGAGTCTAACTTCCAGTTCTTTGGCTTGTGTTCGTTTTCCCCGTGTCATATTTAAGATTATATTTCAATTGGATTGGGTGAGTCAGTATTTACAATAAGATCCAGATTAGTCCGCCTCCTGCGAACAATCCTGCTAAACCGTAATAAGTTTTTCGTAATCGAGTCAGAATCGGTTGAACTTGGTGGGTGAGAATGAGTTGATCTTGAAGTAAAAATTCAGGGGTTTTTAGCCAAGTTTGGCCGTCATACCATCCTGATTCTTCATAAAAAATTTTAGAACTCAACAGACGGGATCTAATATAGTACCAGCCTAAAGATAACCGAATCACGACTAAGGTTAAAATAAAACTTGCTCCTGTCGCCGCACTGAGTATTAATTGGCCTGGGTATTTACTCGGGGCAAAACTAGCAGCAGCTACAGGACAAAAAATCACCCAGCTAATAAACCATACCCAAACTAATTTTCTCAAATATTGGGGCCAGTTGAGCATCACCCAGCTAAAAAACCAAGATGCTTTCAATTCTTGATATTCATTCACAGGACGTTGTTCAGGGGGAACTGGACAGACGGATACGGAAACCTCTCTCATATCAAAATCTGAGATTTTCTAGGATGGGCAAATCAATAATTTTATGTTTATCCAAACATGATAACGATTTGACAGACGGATTGTTTTCTCAGTTGGGCTGATATTTCCAGTCAAATGTCAGCCTGAAACGCTAGTAACCCGGATAAATCTGGTGTTTTTGAATCAGAGGATCTTTTTTTTTAAAGCTAAATCTTAAAATATTATAAAGAATAAGGATAATTTTAAATTTTGTGATACCTTCTACCCATCTCCAAAACAAAATCATGGGTAAAAACGCAAATGATTGACTTAATCTCCTAATGTGGGCGTAATTAAAACTTAACTGTAGAATTCTTTGAATATCAGGGCATCTATATTTATTTGCCCTTTCTTTGTTTATACAAAGGGACAAGGGGAAGGGGAGAAGAGATTTTTAACGGTTAACTGTTAATATCCTATATCCCCCTCTGGTTTCTAAACGTCTTTATTGTAAGCGTTGACGGGCCATCATGCGCCAGGTGAGTAATTCGGGTAAACGCCAGGTAACGCCGTTAGATTGTTGATCGGTTTCGTCCTGTTCTAAAGCCGTTTTCCAAAATGCTAGGGCTTGTTTGTGACGGTTTTGGGCTTCTAAAACTTGAGCTAAAATATAGTAAGCTACGGCATTAGATTCTTTTAATTCTAAAGATTGACGTAACTCAACTTCAGCTTGTTTAGGATTATTTTGCAAGAAATAAGCCCAGCCTAAATTTTTATGTAAAGCAGAGCGAACTCCTTTATCCTTAACCTGTACGAGGGTTTTTTCTAATTTATCAATGGCTTCGTGGGTTTTGCCTTCTAAAATTTCTAACCGAGCTAAATTATTAACAGCCGCTTGTGCTGCTCGGTTATTGTCAACATCAACCAGAATTTGATAATGTTTTTTCGCAGGTTCAAACTGTTCTAGTTTCTCGTAAGTAGACCCTAGGTTATAATGACCTGCACTTAAGGCGGGATGATAACGAACGGCTTGTAATAAATCGGTTTTAGCGGATTGGAATTCTCCTTCTAAATAGTGTTTATAACCGAGTTCATTGAAGGATTTACCCATTAATTGATACCAGATTTCTTTTTTGAAATTGCTGTTAATGGTGTAACCGATGGGTTGTGACGATCGGACGGTTTCTAAGAGCGATCGCTCGATTAAGAAATCCAAGGAAATTTGAACTTCCGTTCCGGTTTCCGAGAGGATCAAATCCGTTGCCAACTCACTTAAGGTGGCTGGTTTGGGATTGACAGCTAACCAACAAACTAAACGAATTTCAAGCTCTGACAATTCTTGATCGGCTCGTAGATGTTGACGAACCAATTCTTCAATCACTAAGGTATTTTGCTTGATTAATTTGGTGAGATTTCCGATGGTTAAATCGGGGATTTTAGCCGACCATAATTTTAAGATTAAGGGATTACCTCCACATAAATGCACTAACTCCGACAGGTATTTTCCATCCAAATAGAGGCTTTCCTGACCGGAAAGTAACATTTGTTGAGAGTCTTGTTCAGATAAGCCTGTTAACTGAATAGACGGTTTAGAGGCAAATTTTTGCCAGGAGGGGGGAATTTCCCAACCCATTAATAACACGCTACTGCGATGGGAAGATTCACTCAATTGTTGCAGGAGGACTTCATAACTTTTGAAAGCGGCATCTTTACTTCCCAGTTGTGAAATATATTCCACTTCATCGATAATCAGTAAATATCGAGAATTGGATAGGGTTTTGATGAATTCAGCAATTTGTTCTGAATCATCCCAATTTGAGGGCGGTTTCGAGGTAGCCGGAAAAGTAGCGGCAATAAATTCGCTGGGAGAAGGTTTATCTCGAAGCGATCGCCAAATTACTTGGTCAAAGTCTGGGGCAATTTCTTGGACTAATTTCACCCCTAATGCAGTTTTTCCAATTCCTCCAATCCCTTCCACCATCACCAGGGGAGCGCGTTCTGTCACTAAACCTTGTTTTAAGGTGGCTAAGGCTTCTGAACGGCCATAAAAGGCTCCTAATCGAGGCGCGCTTCCCCAATCAATTTGAACATTACTACTGAAACCTTGACCATCAACTCCTCCCAGTAAGCGTTTTTTGCGACCCGATTGGCCGTTTTGTCCGCCCAGTTGATTTCCTTCCGATTGATATTCGGCTAATAACCGTTGCTGAAGTTTGGCTAACTTTCCTGGGCCAGCCCCGGTAATGTTTAATTTCCTATACACTTCTCCTAAACGTTTCTGCAAGGCGTCCTTGCGAACTCCTAAATGCTTAGAAATTGTGGTCATGGGTTCGCCTTGGATTGCTCGTGCCATGACTTCGAGTTCATTGTCGGAAATTCCTACTCTCGTGGCTACAGTCTTTAAAAATTCTCTGGGTACCATATCCAATTTAACCTAATAAATTTTAAGATTGAATGCCAGCTTGATACTAAATTCTGCTCTTGTCAATCCCAGTAAGTTTCTATCGATTGACAAGAGCAACAAAGGATCAATCTGGGGTGATCGTCGGACAAGGAAAATCAAGCTAGAACAACTTTGAGTTGTCTTCCTAACTATCCTGCCAACCCTTGAAAATAGCTCTATTCTGGATTGAGCAATTTGCCCAAAAACTCAAGAACTCTAAATTTTAAGTTTAGCATATCTTCTCGGTTTTATGAGCTAATTCCAGAATTTTAAGTTTTTATGCTCCCCAGTTGAAAAACAGCGATTCAGATGGAATCCGCTTTTCATCTCTGACGATAGCACCTGGAGTAATTTTAGCTCTAGTGGGCAGAACAGTCTTTCTGATCCGGAAACCGACGACGGGCATCCCGACAACAGCCGTTTGTAATCGGATAGGGGGGTCTAAGTTAAAAGTGAAGAGGATTTCCCCTTTTTTAATGGCGGAGATCAGACAGTTTAGACCCGAAAATTCACTGAGATTTGATCTTGTCCTCAAGCTCAACTTTGGCATCGGAATTCAACTTTTTGGGTCTGCTATCAAAACTCAAAAGGAACACACCTAAAGAATCTAAATTTAATCTTTAAATTGTTCTCAACTTCAAAAAAACAATGATAAGCTTTGGGAATATTAGCAAAGTCCAGAATAATATGGTGATTAGTCATAGCCATCTGAATAATTCTCCCCATTTAAGGACAAAAACCCTAGGAACTTCCCCATCTGCTCATCACTTAGCCCAAGTTAGACAAGTGAAACTCTTAGCAACGGGAAAATACTTACCTAAAAATCAAGTGACTGCTGAACAATTAGGGCAAAAATTAGGAATTGAAGCCGCTTGGATTGAAAAGAAATCTGGGGTCAAAGTTCGTCACTTTGTTGAAGATGAAACCGCTTCTCAAATGGGAGCAATGGCAGCTAAAAAAGCCTTAGAAACGGCGGGATTATCCTTAAATGATATTGATTGTATTGTTTGTACCAGTAGTGTTCCTGAACAGTCTATTCCTTGTACTGCTGCTTTAGTCCAAAAACAACTCGGAGGAGAGTCTTCAGGAATTGCCACTTTTGATATTAATTCAACTTGTTTAAGCTTTGTTGTTGGGTTAGATACCCTCTCTTATTTAGTAGATGCAGGACGCTATTCACGGGTGCTATTAGTGGCTTCAGAAATTGCCTTAGCTGTTGATTGGAACAATCGAGAAACCAGTACCTTATTTGGAGATGGGGCCGCTGCTGCAATTATTAGTAAAACTGATCCCCAAGAGGGTTCAAAAATTATCTGTTCTCGCCAAGAAACCTATAGTGAAGGTGCAGAATTATCCCAATGTTTAGCCGGAGGAAATCGTTATCATCCCCGTGAATATTCGGACAATCTGGATCGATTTTTATTTAAAATGCAAGGTCGGGCAATTTACCGTTTAGCTTCTCAAATTTTACCCGGATTTTTGGAACGATTGTTACAACCTGCGGGGTTAACCTTAGAAGAGATTGATTTTGTTATTCCCCATCAAGCAAGTTTAATGGCAATGGGTTTAATTCGTAAAGGATTAAATATTCCTGAAGAAAAATGGATGGTTATTGCTCACAATCACGGAAATACCATCGCGGCTTCGATTCCGATGACCCTCCATGAAGCGATTCAACAGGATAAAATTCATCGAGGCGATCGCATTTTATTATTAGGAACCTCCGCCGGATTTTCCGTTGGGGGGATGGTTTTAGAATATTAAACTGTTAACTTGTAGCTAACTTAATGAGAGAAAATTATGAATTTGTTGATATTAATTTTAGGGTTAATTGGATTAGCAGAACGGGTGATCAAATGGATTTTAATTCAACAATTTTTTCAAAAAACCAAACTTGAGTCTGAATCTTTCCTCCCACTGGAAACCTATACAATTTCTATCTTACAACCCATTTTAAGTGGTGATCCGACATTATGGGACTGTCTGAGCCACAATTTAGCTCTTAAAACATCCTATCAACTAGAATTTATTTGGTTAATAGATGAAAATGATCCAGTCGCAGAGGTAGGATGTCATCAACTAATAGAAACCTATCCCGATGTTAAGGTTAAATTAATTTCTCTACCGCCATCTCCCAATCAAATTAGTCCAAAAATGTTTAAACTCATTGCCGGACTGAAGGCGGCAACGGGTAATATTATTGCGGTTTTAGACGATGACACGATGTTACCCAATCAAGCCTTTGATCAGTGTCTTCCCTATTTAGAAAAACCGGAGATTGGTGTTGTTTTTGGTTTACCTTATTATATCAATTTTTCTAATTTTTGGTCAACCTTAGTCTCCAGTGTTGTGAATGGGAATAACTTACTCACCTATATTCCCTATACTTATCTAATTAATCCCTTTACAATTAATGGAATGTTTTTTGTAATCAAACGAGAGGTGTTAGAAAAAGTGAATGGATTTGCAACTTTAGATAAATTTATTGTAGATGATTATGCCATCGCCCAACACTTCCGCCAACAGGGTTATCAACTTGCCCAAACTCCCGTTTGTCATGGAATTAGTACCCAAATTCAAGATTCTACCCACTATTTTAACTTGATCACACGCTGGTTTATTTTTCCTCAAGCCTCAATTTTAAAATCCTCTTCTGTTCAAGAATTAATTGTCTTTTATTTAATGGCATTTTTGCCCACTCTGTTTCCTTTTATCGTCTTCCTTTATCCTCTATTCTTTCCTTCCGTTTATGGGTTAATCTATGGACTAATTTACTTTGGTTTAAATTATGCCCTATTAAGCAACTTTAATCAAAATTATCTGCGGAATGCAACACCCAAGACCCATATTATCGTCTTAATTCTTGTGCAAATTTTACTACCCATTCATATTATTATTTCCCTGTTTTTACCCCGAACTATTAACTGGAGAGGACATATTATGCAATTAACCGAAGAGGGAGGGTTTGAATTTATTCAACGTCGAGATTCTATTTAAAGCAATGATATTAGTTATAGACATTATATTCAGTGCGATCGCATTCATTCTATTTTTCACCGGAATAGAAACTATACTATGGTGGTATACCTGGCATCAACAATCTCAACAAACCCAAATACCCACCAAACCTTGGCAAACTGCGTTAGTTTTTATTACTGGAATTAGTGACTATACCCAAGACCGTTTAGACCCAGAACAAATCAATTTTATTCATAAAATTACCCAAAGTTATCAAATTGATCAAATTATTGCTGAACCCTTTCCTTGGCAACCGTTGACCCATAAAACCTTAATTTTATCCCAATTTTGGAAGGTTTTACACCTTCAACCCCTACCTTTATGGGTGATGTCTTTACACAACTTTTGGCAAACCCTTTTAATTTTAGGATTAACAAATTCTTATGGAAAAGATATTGCACACTGTGTATTAAACCGCCTGGGTTTACCAAAATCTACTCCTAGTCAACTGATCTTTTTATGCGGAAGTACAGGGACAGGAATGGCGTTGGCTTCCCTCCCTTATTTAAAACAATATCTTTCCTCTAAATTGATTATTATTTCTTACGGAGGCGTGTTTGGGTTATCTCCAGGATTAAATGATATGGATCAGTTGTTTCATCTTGTGGGAAATCAAGATTATTGGGCAAAATTAGGTGAAATATTATTACTCAATCGAGGTGATTATACCACAGTTTTTACAAAAGCAAAACAAGAAAATCGCTTATTCAGTGTTTCGACTGGAGAACATAAACATCTGGATTATTTAAGCGATCGCAATTCCCAAACCAACCTTAAAACCGATCAACAATTAACCGTAGAAACTGTTTTAAATTTAAAAATTTTAGGCTTGAAATCCCGTTTTGATAAATGCCCCTAGTGTTCAGAATCAAGCTATTACAAAAACTGACTGTTTTAAGATTCAGATATTTTGTTTTCAGTTGGCTTCTGGATCTGATAAAATAGCAGATGTAGTCTCCGTTTTAATAAATGTAGTTTGACTTAAATCAGTTTCCGCTAAATTAGCTTGATTCAAATTAACCGCAAATAAAATTACCCCCCTTAAATTAGCTCCTATTAAATTAGCATCTTCGAGATCTGTATAAATTAATTTAGCTCCTCTTAAATCAGCCCCTCTTAAATCGGCGCCTTTCAAATTGGTTTTAAATAATTTAGCACAGGTTAAATCTGCCTTTCTGAGGTCGGCATAAATTAATTTAGCACTCGACAAATCAGCACCACTTAAATTGGTTTCAATTAAGTTAGCAAATAAATGAGAATTGCTTAAATCAGCGCCACTTAAATTCGCCGATTTTAAATTACTTTGCCAAAGCAAAATACTTTTTAATACGGCTCCTCTTAAATCAGCACCCTGCAAATTCACCCCAATAAAACCCCGTTTTCCTGTTGCATAACGATCTAATAATTCACGAGAGCTCATTAAAATAGAGGTCGGACTATGTTTTGTTGGCTTCATGGGATTTATGATTAAGCGTTTATAACTATACTTCTGTTATAACTCAAAGTGGATACTGGGTAATTCTTTAATTTTTATCCACCGAGAGACTCAGACTGATGTTATTACCAACAGAAAAATTCTGATCAGGAACACAAGCCATTTTATGAATGAGATTATTAATAATTGATCAGTATTTATACTCTTAAAAGGTATAAAAAATGACTTGAAGTTACAAAAATCAGCGATCACTTATTTTTGTAACAAAATCCCTGAAACTTAAAGTTAATCGCAATTCTGGAATTGAGTCTGTGTCAAGGATTAACGTTCAGCTAAAAAAATCCTGAATTAAATGCTACCTTAATAGATCTCCATGATTAACCTTGTCCTAGGGACTGCCAAATCGACTTGAAGGAATTTTGAGTCTGTTTTAAAACTTGATTCAGGGGTTTTTGAGCCTGAAGAAATACACGAGCGCAATTGCGACCCGGCATTCCTGAAATTGATCCTCCTGGATGAGTGCCTGCACCCGTTAAAAATAAACCTTGAATGGGGGTGGTATAATTGGCTAATTCAGGGAGGGGACGGAAAAAAATCATTTGATCTAAGGTCATATCAATATGATAACAATTGCCTTTATAAGACCCTAACCGTTCTCCCAATTCCGCCGGACTTTCTACCCGACGCGCTAAAATTGAATGCTTGAGATTAGGAGAATATTCAGCAATTTTATCCAGCACTCGATCAGCGACTTTATATTTTAACTCATCCGTCCATCCGGTTCCATTTAACCCCGTTCCTTCGGCTCCTGCTATTTGATAGGGGGCAAAAAATTCAATCCATAAGGTATGTTTTCCTTCAGGAGCCATAGAGGGATCTAAGATTGTTGGAACTACTAAATAAACAGAAGGATCATGATCAGGAATTTCCCCAACGGTACATAAATTATGGGCTTTTTCAACATGATTAACAGAATCTGCAATTAAAACTGATCCGATTAAATAACTATCTTGATGATTATAGGCATCAAATCGTAAAGGTTCAGATAATGCACAATCAATTTTGAGAATCGTTTCATTATTATTAATCATTTTACGGTCTAACCGTTCTCGTAAATTGGGATCAGCCGCATCCACATCTGCCGCATCTAAACACTGTAAAAATAACCGTCGCGCATCAATATTAGAAATCACTCCCCGTTGGGCACGATATTCTTGCTGGTTTGAAACTCTAACCCCAACAGTGCGACCGTTATCAATTAATAATTTTTGAACAGGAGTATCTGTTAAAATAACCCCCCCTAAATGTTTAACTAAATTCACTAAGGCTTGAGTTAATGCACCTGTACCCCCGCGAGGTCGAGACATTCCCGGATGATGACGCATTGCTAACATACTTGCGCCGACAGAAATGCCTTTTTGAGAGGGAGGAGCGCCAATTTCTGATGCTAATCTTGCTAAAGGAGCTTTAACAATTTCGGTATCAAACCATTCATTCACTAAATCCTCTGGACTAATTAACATGGTTCTGACAAAATCTAAGATTTTATCTTTTCCTCCCAAGACCGCTAATAAATCAATAAATGCTTCTCGGTCAAAGTTTTTGGCAATATCAAGAATTGAAGTCGGAGGCGCATTAAATAAAGGGCTAACGGCATTCATTAAGCGTTGCCAATATTCAACAAATTCTTTATATTTGCGGGCATCTCGTTCACTATATCGAGCAATTTCTGCACAGGTTTTTTCAACAGAACGATGAGCTAAAAAATACCGTCCATCGGGATGAGGACAAAACACAACGGGGTCACAATATAAATACTCTAAGCCATATTTTGTTAATTCTAATTCTTCTACAACGGGGCCAAGATGGATAAATTCATGATCAATAGCACAGAGGTTAAACTTAAATCCCGGTGCCTCTTCGGGAATGACTTCTTCTGTCGTAGCAGCCCCCCCTGGAACGGGACGTTTTTCTAACAATAAAACGCTATACCCAGCTTTGAGAAGATAAGCGGCACAAACCAACCCGTTATGACCTGCACCAATGATGATCACATCATAAGTAGACATCAGAAAACCCCCGTATTGATCACGTTGTTTAGTGTATCAATAGATGTTGATTTTTCCTAGTCCCTGGGGTAAAAAATAGAAAAAAATTTACATCTTTTGGAAGAAGGATGATTGATTTTAAATGATTATCTTAGTAAAAAGATACTAAAAATTTGATCTAAAATTAGGAGAAATGATGAGTCAAAATCAAACTGAAAATTCGGAAACTTTACCCGAAGAAGTCGCCCAAAATCCAGGCGCGAGAGCCGCTGCTATTAATAGTAATCCTACCATTACTCAAGAAGAAGCCAAAAATGCCTCCGAGGGAAAGAGTCCCAATGGTGCTGGCGGTGTGGCTTCCAGTTCGGCTGAGTCTTGTGTTACCAGTGCTTCTGACCCGAACCCAACCCATCTTCCGAGTACCACCTAAGCTTAAAAAGTTAACAGAAACCCCACCTCAATTATTCCGCTTGGGGATAAACTTGGGTGGGGTTAGGGTTGAATAAAAGCTAATAGACATTGTAAAAAATTCTGACTTCTGTACTTAAATAAAAGTCATGCAGAGTTGGCAATTGAGTAAAAAAATGCTAGAATCTGATATAAGATTATAAGTTTTTTAATCGTTGCCAATCCCTTAAGTTACGACACTGCCGAAATAGAGAAAAAGCGGTTCCAAAGGAACAACCCTGACGCTGGGAAAAATCTCGAATTGTTGTTACAACTTCCAGCACGGTATCAGGATCGGCATCCAATTGAAGATGAACTTGCTCCAATAAGGAGACAACATTTTCAGCAGGTAAACACAGACTGAGAACTTCTTTGACTTGGGTGTATTTGTTGTTCACGGGCTCAGGTTTGGGTAAAGGGGAGACTAGATAGAATGATTCTATCTAAAGATAGATGAAAAAACTTAAAAGTTATTATATCTTATCATTTTCAAAACTCAGAAGTTGAGTTCGTTTTATTTGTTTTGATTAAAGTTTAAACAGAGAATTAATAAGCTAAAAATCTGGAATCTTTATCCTTCTAGGCTAAATCAAGCCCTAATTCAACTAATATGAAAGCTCGAAAAGAATGCTACAGATGGCAAGGGAACAGGGAACAGGGAACAGGGAACAGAAGGGAAAAAAAAGAGGGAATAGAGGTGGAAAAAAGTGATTAGCCATCCGATCAATTATTTGTAGCAAACATTTCAGGATTTCATATAAATTTATTGAGATTGAACATTCCGATGGTTCAAGAAAAATATTCCCTTACCGAAGTTCGACAATGGGTTTAGTAATCTCGATAATAATGGGTTTCTTGTTTATCTCCATTCGCCACCATTCCTAATACAGGAACCCCGGCGGTATTAATTTCCCTCAACGCTAAACTAAAGGCTTCTCGGTCAGTTTTTCCTAAACCTACAACCATCATTAACCCATCGGTATGAGGCGCTAATAAATTAGCATCAGCTAACCCTAAAATTGGGGCGGTATCGTAAATAATTAAATCAAAAGATTCCTGCAATTGCTTCATTAACTCTTGCATTTGTTTTGAGGATAATAACCGAGTCGGATCAGAATAAAAGTCTCCGGCGGTTAAGACATATAAATTATCCTCGTTAGGAGCTTGTTTAATCACGGTTTTAAACTCTAGTTTTTCTGTAATAATATTAGTTAAACCTTGTTGATTTAAAAGCTCTAACATGGTATGAATCCGAGGACAACGTAAATCAGCATCAACTAACAAAACCCGTTGACCCATTGCTGCTGCTCCTTGTGCTAAATTCATGGCAATGGTGGATTTTCCATCAGATGGAGTTGCAGATGTAATCACACAGGAACGCACAGTCCCTTCAGGATTAAGTAGGCGTAAATTTGTATTTAAAGCTCGGAATGCCTCTTGGAATGGGCTACAAGCGGGATAGCTGATATTAGAAATATCGATATTGGGAGCAATAGAACCCGGAAGCATTAATGCTTCATTACTAGCAGGAATTACCCCTAATAAAGGTAAACCAATACTATCAGTAACTTCATGGGTCGTGCGATAGACATTATTGAATCGTTCCAGAATTTGAGCCGTAATTGCTCCTAAGAATAATCCCACTAATCCTCCTAATGCTAAATTAAAAGGAACATGGGGAGAAACGGCCATTAATTCCCCATTGGTTTGGCTAGGAATGCGAGGGGGTGCAATCATTTCCCAAGGTTCGGGTTGCGTTTTAGGAACGACTTCTAATTGCATCGCTTGGCGTTTATTGGTGAGTTCTGTTAGTTGAGTATTCGTGGTTTTCAACTGTTGTTGTAAACTGTTATAACGACTAAAAACCACTGGAAATACTTGAGAATATTGGTTAAATTCTTGAGCCGCTTTTTCTAAAACTTCATTTCTAACCTTCAACATCTCAATATTATTCGCCGTCATCACTAACTGCTGAATGAGATCCATTCTAATAGAATCTTGAAACCGGATAATATTAGGATCAACCTGATCAGAATTTTTTCCTAAAATCCGTTTCGCTTCCTGTTCTAATAAGGGTAATAATTGCGATCGCTGATCTAATAATACTTGAATTTGAGGAGCATTTCCTTTAAAACGGGCAGATTCAATCGCAATTTTTGTCTCTAATTGTAATAACTCTTGTAATAAGCTTTGATATTGGGGAGATTGACTTAAGGCGGATGCGAGTAATGCTTCTTCGGGTTTTAATCCTAATTGTTGTTGTAAAGTTTGATATTGAGATTCTTGCTGCTGAAGTTGAGCTTGAGTTTCTAACTTTTGGGATTGTATTTGACTATTTTGTTGAGCTAAATATTGAGTTTGAAGTTGGGGGTCAATAAAGTTATATTGTTGTTGTAGTTTTTGAATTTCTTGCTGAAGTTGCGGGATTTTTTTCTCTAATGGGGTAATTTGCTGTTGAATTAACTTGAATTGTTGTTCCCGCTCTTGAGCCTTTTTATCTTCAGGAATACTATATTTTAAATAACCCTCAGCAAGTTTTTCTAAAACAAATTGCACTTTCTGAGGTTCAGCATCTTGATAACTTACCTCTACAATTCGAGTTTCTTTTAACGGTTTAATCGAGAGAATATCCCGTTTCCAAAAGGTTTGTCCAGTTGTTTTATTAAACAGAGAATCATAAGTTACTTCAGGATAGCGGGTTTGAATCGCTTTCAGAATTCCTGACATTAATTTAGGACTTTGTAAAATTTCGATTTGGGAATAATAATCTAAATCTGCCTTCCCCTCTAACTGAGAAGATTGAGGCGGAGATTCAACTAAAATTTGAAACGACCCTTTATATTCAGGCGTTTGATTAATTGTCCACAGATAAACGCCCGCAGTAACGGCTGTTGTCACTCCTAAAACAACAATGGCTCGTTTCCATAAAACCTGCAAAAAATTAGATTTTTCTCCTTGATTATATTCGAGAGGATATAAATCCGCATCATAATATAAAGGACTGCCAGAAGGAATTCTTTCTACAGAATAGAGCGGTTTATTTTGAGGATGAGCAGCAGATAACCGAGATAATTTCCTAGTTTTCATCTTAATTTTGGGGGTAATTTCAACAATTTAAGTTTTGTAATTCGTAATTCGTAATTCGTAATTCGTAATTCCCTGTTCCCTCTCCTAAAAAATATTAACAAACCGAAATAATCCCAAGAAATTGTTAATCGGACTTAAGGAATTTAACACTGTTCCTAAACCATCTCGGAAAGAAGCACCCCCCGACCGACCGACAACAATAACATCATTATTTCTCAACTTAGGATTCGTTTCTTCGTTGACTTCCGCCGATAAATTAATCGGAATGGGCCGTCGAGAAACCGTCCCATTTGGATGTAAGCGAATTAACTCCACCTCTTTCTTATTAGCACGAGATTCATTAAATCCCCCCGCCTCCACCAGCGCTTGATTGAGGGATGTATTCGGAGCAACACTTTTCGCCCCTGGAGAGACCACTTCACCCACAATACTAATTTTTAGCGTATCAGGAGAAAAACTCGCTGCGGCTACTTCTGCATTTTCTTCCGTTTCAGCCGTTGTCGCCGTGGGCACAATAATTGTATCTCCCTGTTGTAACATCGCATCTTGAGTGACATCTCCTTCCTGTAAAAGTTTCCACAGGTCAACCTGAATGTGTTGTTCTGTTCCCGTCCGGGTCAGCCGTCGTACCTGAATATTGCGGATATCAGCTTGGGACGTAATTCCCCCCGCCACTTTCAGAGCTTGTGTTACGGTTAATATTCCCCCACTGGCCGTTGAAACAACACCTTCAGTTAATTGACCCGGTTCTGGGGAAACTTGGGGAATGAGTTCAGCCCTTAAGGTATGGGTTCCCGGACGATTAACAGCCCCAACAACGGCTACATTAATCGGTTGATTCGTATTACTAGCAAAATTAGCCGTAACTAATTGGGAAGATTCCAGCGCGTTGTGTTCTGTGGCGGTGGGAATATAAATCGTGTCACCATCGCGCAAGGTAATATCCTGGCGTAAATCCCCCGTTTGTACCAATTCCCACAAATCCAAATTCAGAATTTTTTCCCCCCCATTTCCCAGAGAACGGCGAATTTTAACTTGTCGAACATCCGCCGAGGGGGTAATTCCTCCCGCCATTTGCAAAACACGGGTAATCGTCGGTAAACGCCCCCCCATCTTCTGCACCTCTGGAGTATTCGTAGAGACGCGCCAGGGCCCGTCTGTACTCGCAGATAACATATAAGACCCCGGACGTTGAACCTCTCCAGTCACCGCAATTTGTAGAGGACGAGGCGCGAGTAATTGCACGGTTAATAAAGGTCGTTGTAAATATTCCCCATAGCGTTGTTGAACAATGGCGGTTACTTGGTCTAAGGTGAGTCCTTTCACCACCAAATTCCCAATTAAAGGTAAATTTACAGAACCATCAATTCCAACTTGATGCTGACCATTATTACCACTATATTCAGGAACATTAAAAATATCCAGTTGGAGCAAATCTCCTGGCCCTAGCGTATAACCTTGGCTATCTTCAACGGGGAAATTTCCGGTTGATGGAGGAACCTGTATCGGTTGAGACAAGGGCGATTGAGCCTGGGTTGTTGATGAATGTCCAACGATGACCGCAACGGTCACGAAAAACCCCCATAGGGTTAATTTGGGTTTTGAAAATAGAATTTTTGCCATTGAATCCAAATATCATCCGTAGTAAGCCCTTCAGGGCTTTTTCCCCATCCGTAGTAAGCCCTTCAGGGCTTCTTCCCCATCCGTAGTAAGCCCTTCAGGGCTTCTTCCTCATGGGTAGTAAGCCCTTCAGGGCTTCTTCCCCCATCTTTTGTTTTAAGCCCTGAAGGGCTTACTACAAGAATTAACAAATTACCCTGACACTAAACCTTATTTTAACCGATAATTTTTATCGTTGTTTTTGTTAAAAAACTTCTCATGAATCAATTACAAGCGGATGTTTTAGTGGTTGGGGGAGGAACAGGGGGAACTGCGGCAGCATTACAAGCCGCTCGTCGAGGGGCGAAGACGATTTTAGTCAGTCAATGGTCAATGTTAGGAGGAATGTTAACATCTGGGGGAGTTCCAGCACCCGATGGTAATGAATTAGTGGCATTTCAAACGGGAATTTGGGGGGCATTTTTGCGAGAATTAAATCAACGTCAACCGGGCGGTTTAGATTATGCTTGGGTGAGTTTCTTTACTTATCATCCCAAAATTGGAGCGAATATTTTTGCAGACTGGGTGAAAGCAGAACCTAATTTATTATGGATTTCAGGACAATACCCTTTAGAAGTTGTTAAACAAGAAAATTCTATTAAAAAAGTTCGATTTCAATCTTATATAATAGAAGCAAAAATCATCTTAGATGCAACAGAATTAGGTGACCTTTTAGAACTCGCTGAAATTCCCTATCGTTGGGGATGGGAATTACAAACTCAATGGCAAGAACCCAGCGCTCCCCAAGGAGAATTCCCCGTCATCAAAAATACCCCTGTTCAAGCTCCTACCTGGGTGTTTATAATGCAGGATTTTGGAGAAAATCAAATCGCCCCAGAAATTCCAGCGCCTCCAATTGAGACTCCAGAATTATTTACAAATGCTTGGAAAAATTACGGTGCAGAATCGTTTCTCAACTATGGGAAACTTCCCGGTGAACAATTTATGATCAATTGGCCGATTCACGGAAATGATTATGATCAAAAATTAGATCGTTTAATCGGTTCTGACGCTGAACGGTTACAATTTTGGCAAGAAAGTTTTGGGCATAGTTTAAGTTTTGCCCGGTTTATTCAACAACAACTCGGAGGACGTTATGGGTTAGCAACAGGAACTTTCCCAATAGAAAATCGACCTAATTTTAATACAGATCCCGATATTTTATCCGCTTTTGCCTTACATCCTTATTATCGAGAAAGTCGTCGAGTTCAAGGATTAACTACGATTCGAGAACAGGATATTTTACCGACTGACAAGGGTTATACGGCTTTATTACCCATCAATGAAAGGGGAGAATGTGAATCGATCGCCATTGGAAATTATGCGAATGATCATCATTATACCACTTTTGAATGGCTTGTAAAACCTAAAAGTCTACGTTGGGGAGGACGTTGGACAGGAACTCCTTTTGCTATTCCCTATCGAGCGTTAATTTCTATTAGTGTTGATAATTTATTCGTCTGTGAAAAAAATATTTCTGTTTCCCATATTGCTAACGGTGCGACTCGTTTACAACCTGTGGTATTAGGAATAGGACAAGCGGCTGGAATGGCAGCAGCGTTATGTATTGAACAAGGAATAAAACCCCATGAATTATCGGTTAGAACGTTACAAAATGCCTTATTAACTGATAAAATTGCTCCGCAAGCGGTGATTCCTTTATTTAATTTAACTCCCGATCATCCTGATTGGTTAAAGTGGCAATATTATTATTTAGATCATCCTGAATTATATCCGATTGATGCTAATTGTCCCGCATCAGCAATTTCCTCCCCTCTCTCCCAGGATAGTCAGGTTTTTTCGGGTATTTTTCAGCGTCAACAGGATCAAGATTATACCTTTACTTTAACTCAAGGAAAATTTACAGGTCAAACGGCAAAATTAGTCACGTTACACCCAGAAATTAACGAACAATTACAAAACCTTATTAGTCCCTCAACCCTAACAATTTACGGACGATTTAATCTTTCTGGAAATTGGTTAATTGTAGAAGCCTTGAATTCCATTCAAAACCCTTAAAAAAAGGTTTCTAAACCCCATGTAGAGACGCGCCATGGCGCGTCTCTACACAATACGGATGCGTAGCGAACATTTAAGGATTTCATATTAATTGATGTCAGTTTATTGATCAGGCTGGTTTCTAACTTTTACACCTGTTAAAAAAGGGTTAATACCCGGATAAAATCAGGAGAAATCAAAAACGTTTTCCTACTAATCCTGATCTAAAGACTAAGGGTTTGTATACAGAAGTGGATAGACTTAAACGGACACTCTATTATGCAAACCTATACATCTTTAGTTTTATCAGTTTCTTTATTGATTGGTCTGACAACTAACGCTTTAGCTGTTAATCCGAGCGCCCATCAATTATCAGATATTCTAACTGATCAACAATTACTTTCCGCCCGTACCCAACTCAATGGCCCCTATGAACCCGACCGAGGTGGTGGACGTCGGGATTTCAGGGATACAACCCATTCTAATGATGTGAATGCTCAACTTTAATTAAGGGTTAAAAACTCAATAACAACCATCCTCAGAAACCGGCTTTCTTCAAGAAACCCGGTTTCTATAATTGTTTAAAAAACACTAAACCACTATAAAGATGAAACGCATTATCCCAAAGACTTTCTGATTTACGAGGTACATCAATATAAGGGATAAGACGACCTAGAAGTTGAGTATAATCTAAGGTGGTTTCTGCAAAAGGCGTAAATTCTGACCACAGTTGAGTCTGGGTTAAAGATTGATTCAACTGTTCAGTTAACAAATTCCAGTTAATGCGAGTAGTGTTTTGGCTTTGGGGAAGGTCTTGAGTTTCCTGGGAAAATTGACTAAAATCTATTCCGTCTTGAAAATTATAACTGTGATCACAAAATCTTAAAATACAACGTCGTTTCGGTAAATGTAAATCCAAAATTTGAGCATAATCTTGAGTCATTTCTTTATGCCGAAATCGATCTGATTTCCGACGACGCGGATCATAATCAAACATTTCTATAAATAACGGTAATACTCCTTCAACCCGTTGACTAACTTCTTGCCAACTAAAGGTTAATGAACCCAATTGATCCTGTTCATTTTGACAAATAATTGTCGGTTGGGGCGATAAAGATTGAATAGATTGAACTCGGAATACATGAAGATTTTGAATGTCTGTTAATGCCACCCAAAACACAGGAATTCCCGCTTCTAACATTTCTTGACCATAGACTTTTAATTCTCCCATTTCCCCTGTTTTATACAGTCGCCAACCCCGACTTTGTAGCTGCATTCGGGCGGTATAGGGATCGGTTTTTAACATTCGCGCCAGGGTCTTGGCGGCATTTTGCTTTTGTTCGGGCGCCAAAGGTTCTAAAATTAAAACACCGGGTTCAGTATTACTCGGATCAGTTTTAGCGTTAACAATGGCTTGTTGGCGTCGATTTTGTTCTATAGTTTCAATGCGTTGTAATCCCTGACGCGCCTGGGCTACTATTTTAGGGTTAGTGGCATCTTTCAATAATTTTCGATAAACCTTTTCCGCCGTTTCCAGTTTATCCGTGCCTTCATACCAACGCCCAGCATACAATTGTACCCAAGGATTTTGGGGTGCTTGCTGTTGCAGTTGCTTTAAGAGTTTTGCGGCTTGGCGGTAGTCCTGACGGTCTAGGGCTTCTGCCACTTGTTCGAGTTCTTTCATATAGGGAACAGGGAACAGGGAACAGGGAACAGGGAACAGGGAACAGTCGGGAGTGAAAAGGTTTGCTGGATTCACTCCGAAGTCCTAACCAATCATGCGTAGCACTATACTGTTATTGTGCCATTTTTGCTCATATAAAATCACCTCCCCGTGATAACAGGAAGGTGAAAAAAATAAGGATTGTTAAATCAGCTTATTTGGGGCAAACAGCAATATTATTGGCGTTGAGAACAATTGTTCCGGCAGGTTGTTGTTGAATTAAAACCGGGTTGCCTGTATCGGTTTTGATGAGTAAAGGACTTAAACCCAGACATCCTTGAATCGCTTCTCCCCATTCTTCGACTTTGCGGGTATATTCAGCCCGAATCCGAGGAACATCATCTAAGGTAATACCATTGGGGATGGGAGGTAAATTAGGGATAAACACCGTATCGGTAATCACCGCGTCACTGGTAATGCTTTTATCAACCCCTAATTCATAGATAATCGGATATTTGAATGCCGCAGGTAAGGTTCTATCCGGTAACGCTAAATCGGGTAAAGTTTCATAGATGGGGGGCTCAACCCGTCCAGTATCAGGGTCTTTGGGTTGATATTTATAGTCAAAGTCAGAGGGAACCACAGGTACCCCAATCGGATTTTGAGCCACAGCAGGTAATTGTGAACCTACTGCGATTAGGGCGCATAACCCACCAAGCAGTTTAGACTTCATTGTTTTCATCGGAGAAATGGGTAGAAACTCCTAACTTCTAGTTAGGCTTTATATTTCCCCTTTCGGGGTAGAGGGGTATGGTTGCCCCTCTGTGGAGATCTGGTTGTCTCCTAACACCTATTTCTAGGGTAAAGTTAGCTGAGTGCTTCGCACACGCTACGCGAACGCCAAGGTTTTAAGAGCTTGTTAGGCTAGTAGCACTGTCTTACCCCTCGTAAAACTGTTTAACTACTAACGACAGAGCCAGGGACTAGCTACGCATCCACAGGGTGTCATGACTCAAAAAACGTAGTCAGTTAAGACTTAGGCTGGTCAACTAACTGAAGTGGGAGGCATGAATCCCCGTCACTTCAGTGCGGGGTGCTGACCTCCTCAATCTCACCAGCGTGAACGATCTAACACCAAAGCAATAGCTTTTTGAGTTGGACTAGGTTTCTATCTTAGATCACTAAGATAGAGTTACTTGGCAACTCTATCAAATTTTACTCTCTATATCAAGGGAGATGGGGGACAAGCAGGCCACCTGTGAACCGGGTGTTAGGGCATAGGGGGTGGAGAATCAAGTACAATAAATAGAACAAAGGATTACCACATCAACGGGAACACAATATTCATGGATGGGTTTGAAGGTGTAACGATTCCCTTACCGCCGGAGGGATATAAATCGGGATTTATCGGGATTATTGGTCGTCCGAATGTCGGGAAATCAACCTTAATGAATCAGATGGTGGGTCAAAAAATCGCCATCACGTCCCCCATTGCTCAAACGACACGCAACCGTTTGCGGGGAATTCTCACCACTCCCGACGCTCAAATTATTTTTGTTGATACCCCTGGAATTCATAAACCCCATCATCAATTGGGTAAGGTTTTAGTTCAAAATGCTAAATTAGCAATTCAGTCTGTTGATGTTTTATTATTTGTTGTTGATAGTTCGGTGGATGCGGGTGGAGGCGATCGCTATATTGTAGAATTACTTGAACACGTCCAGGTTCCGATCATTCTAGGACTGAATAAACAAGATCAACAACCTTCTGATTATGAATATCTTGATCAAACCTATCAACAACTCGCCCAACCGTATCAATGGCCGATTGCTAAATTTTCGGCTTTAACCGGGGAAGGTGTTGATAATTTACAACGGTTATTAATTGATCGTTTAGAACCTGGCCCCTATTATTATCCCCCGGATTTAGTGACGGATCAACCTGAACGTTTCATTATTGGGGAATTGATTCGAGAACAAATTTTATACAATACCCGTGAAGAAGTTCCCCATTCTGTTGCGATTTCCGTTGACCGTGTGGAGGAAGATCCTAAAATTACTCGAATTTTAGCTACTATTCATGTTGAGCGACCTTCCCAAAAAGGAATTTTAATTGGTCATCAGGGAAGTATGCTTAAAACCATTGGAAGTGATGCGCGTCAACAAATTCAAAAGTTAATTGACGGAAAAGTCTATTTAGAATTGTTTGTGAAAGTTCAACCGAAATGGCGACAGTCCCGCAGTCAGTTAGCGGATTTAGGTTATCAAGTTGAACAATAATTTAATGGGTCTGAAGAAAGTTGATTCGTATTTATACTTAAAATTTGAGCAATCTCAATGTATCTCAGGAGTGCAGCAGAAATTGACTCCGTATTTATACTGAGGAAAAACTGAGGATTTTCCGCGTTTTCTGGGTCATCGGGAAAGGATAGAAGTGGGGACATGAGGCTGTCTTCAGGCTTGAGCGTGTCATTGATTTAGAGAACTTATCAAATCTAAAAGTAATTCAAACCATTGCAGGGTAGGCGTTTCCCATGTTTGGGGTTCATAATAAGCAAATACAAGCAACACAAAAACTATCGTTTCTGGAGACTTAGGAACAATGAATACAGACTTAACCTACGGATTATTATTGGCTTTGATTAATGGCGCGATTTGTCTATTGTTACCTGCAATTGTGTCTTATCTCCAACGTCAACGCCAGAATAATGATCAGTCATCTGTCATGACTCAGCAGCAAAACTAATGGATTTTGACTACTCTAAAGTTGCGACAACCTATCGCTGTTCAAAACTTATATGGAAATTTCAGGGCTGAAACTGTTGTCTGTTGAGGGTTTGAACTCTATTGGTTATCTTTTGAGGTTGGCGCAACTTTTAGAAGTAATACTATATAAGGCTTTCAGCGTTTTTTGGTTTTTCCTTATTGTCAAGTCGATGGCTGAAATGGTATATTCAGATCAGGTTGGCGCGAGCGCACCTCGAAAACTATATAAATTAACGGTTTCAGGAGCCTGCGGTTATAATAACCACTAATCCCTTTCAGGGATTGAAACCTATCTCTAAGTCTCTAATTTCCTGTAACGCTTCCGTTATAATAACCACTAATCCCTTTCAGGGATTGAAACGAATAATCTCGAATTTTTGTGTACCCTTTCCCTTTAGTTATAATAACCACTAATCCCTTTCAGGGATTGAAACGAATATCTTCTTGATCCGCTTTGTACCATTGCGTTTTGTTATAATAACCACTAATCCCTTTCAGGGATTGAAACTAATAATTTAGGAAGTAATCTCAAGCAGGCAACAAGTTATAATAACCACTAATCCCTTTCAGGGATTGAAACTTTTGGGCGATCGCCGAGAAAAAATGGATTGCTTTGTTATAATAACCACTAATCCCTTTCAGGGATTGAAACTAGACCGAAACTAGATCAAGCCAAGGGAACCATATCGTTATAATAACCACTAATCCCTTTCAGGGATTGAAACTCTGTATTGGGGATGTTGATGATTTTGAGGAGTTATAATAACCACTAATCCCTTTCAGGGATTGAAACCAATAATCGAAAGACCGAACTCTATTGGCAGGTTATAATAACCACTAATCCCTTTCAGGGATTGAAACACTAAAACTATCAATAAAATAACCTTAAAAAATTCCTCGTTATAATAACCACTAATCCCTTTCAGGGATTGAAACAGATTGGTAATGATTGATTTTGGGGACTGAGGGTTATAATAACCACTAATCCCTTTCAGGGATTGAAACAAAGTCCTAGACTTTCTTCTTGTACCAACTTCCTGTTATAATAACCACTAATCCCTTTCAGGGATTGAAACTATTTCTCTGCTATTCGAGTTGGGGGAGGGAATGTGTATCGTTATAATAACCACTAATCCCTTTCAGGGATTGAAACATAACGGGTAACTTGTGTTTTTCCCAGAAGGCGGAATCTTTAGAAGGGTTATAATAACCACTAATCCCTTTCAGGGATTGAAACGTATGACTACGAACTAGAAAACGGATTCAACCCTGAAACAGGTTATAATAACCACTAATCCCTTTCAGGGATTGAAACAGTGACGATAAGTTAATGGACTTTGCGCTAAACGTGGTTATAATAACCACTAATCCCTTTCAGGGATTGAAACAAGAGGATATTCAAAAGGGCGTTTCACCTTCTGATCGTTATAATAACCACTAATCCCTTTCAGGGATTGAAACATAGCACTCCTGAAAGTCGTTTATGCAATTTTTGTTATAATAACCACTAATCCCTTTCAGGGATTGAAACAGAGGGGAAGGGGGAAAACAAGAGGTAGACGGCTTGAAGTTATAATAACCACTAATCCCTTTCAGGGATTGAAACTTGATATCGCAAACTCTTTCTTAGTAATACTAGAAGTTATAATAACCACTAATCCCTTTCAGGGATTGAAACTATTCCAATTTCTGATAATGGCGTAAGCCAAAAACATTGTTATAATAACCACTAATCCCTTTCAGGGATTGAAACTATCAATAATTCTTCCTGATGAGGGGATATATTTGTTATAATAACCACTAATCCCTTTCAGGGATTGAAACTTGTCGTAGAGCAACCCCCGAATTTCAGAGGGGACGGTTATAATAACCACTAATCCCTTTCAGGGATTGAAACGATCTTAACGCCGCATCACCAGAAGAAATCAGGGAGTTATAATAACCACTAATCCCTTTCAGGGATTGAAACAAATTGCTACTCACGAACACCCCAGAATTCCAACAGTTATAATAACCACTAATCCCTTTCAGGGATTGAAACCTCACCTCCTGACAACTGAAATCGATGCTGTTTTTCGTTATAATAACCACTAATCCCTTTCAGGGATTGAAACCACCGGGGGAAAATTTAAGCCACTCAAAAAAGGGGTTATAATAACCACTAATCCCTTTCAGGGATTGAAACTTTTCTTTCTTAGAGATACCCTTCGTAGAGGCCGTCGAAAGTTATAATAACCACTAATCCCTTTCAGGGATTGAAACTGAAATTACAGAAACCGATGAATTTACTTATTATTATGAAGTTATAATAACCACTAATCCCTTTCAGGGATTGAAACCGACTCACCATCTTTGTTGATTCCATCATATCCAGTTATAATAACCACTAATCCCTTTCAGGGATTGAAACCAGTATATCTTCCAAAAATAGAATTTAAAATACCGTTATAATAACCACTAATCCCTTTCAGGGATTGAAACGGCAATCTCAGATTCAACTGAGGAGATTTGTGAGTCGTTATAATAACCACTAATCCCTTTCAGGGATTGAAACGTGGTGTTCATGTTGTGCCAGTGGTAAATGTTTGAAGTTATAATAACCACTAATCCCTTTCAGGGATTGAAACTTTGTGGTAGGCTGCGATAGTTGCGAGTCTGATTTGGTTATAATAACCACTAATCCCTTTCAGGGATTGAAACCTAGAATAGATAAGTCCTCAGCATTATTTATTATAAGCAATTTTGTTCCTAGAAGGTTGATCTGCTTCCGGGTATGGCTCTCGGCCAAAATCGAACCGCGAAAGAAACTAACGCCATTGCTTGGTTAAGTTGTTGCAGTTGTCGTTGAAGTTGCTTATAATTTTGCCTGAGTTGAGCACTTCCCTGTTGTCCATAATCAATAAAATTCGGTGCTCTTTCTAAAACAAATCGGGTGTTACGCTCCATTAAAATTAACCGTTTTTCTAAACGATTAATCATTAAAGTAAACAGCCAGATTTTTCGAGCGATATACAAACAGACTAAAGAAATTAAAATATTGATGATAATAACAGTAATCAGCATTGTGATACTTTGATCATAATCAAGGATTGTATCATCCGTCAACTACTTGTATTGGCTATCTTAAAGAGATTGAGGAACTAGAAAGGAAAAACCCCTCAAAATGTTAACACTTTAAGGGGTTTTATCGAGTGCCAGGAGGCGGACTTGAACCGCCGACACGAGGATTTTCAGTCCTCTGCTCTACCGACTGAGCTATCCCGGCTTGTTTTTCACTTTTATTAATCTAGCAAATCTAATCGCGTTTGGCAACCCCCCTGAAGAGAAATTTTTTGATACAGTGAATGAGGCAGCAGATGGGATAGCAGCATGAGGCACAAAAAACCCCCTGTAGAGCTCATTGGGGTCAGCTTAATTTGGCTTTTGGTGGCGGTAAGCGATCGCATCTGGTTTAGGATGGATCGTTCAGTGCCCGCTTGGGATCAAGCCGATTATCTCAATAGTGCCCTAGATTATTGGCAAATGTGGCAACATCCCCAAGGGTTTTCCGGGGACTGGTGGACTCAGATGTGGATGCTGTCACCGAAAATCCCACCTTTGACCTATTTATTAACCATTCCTTTTCAAAATTTATTAGGATTAGGATCGGATCAAACCAATGCCGTTCATTTATTATTCAGTGCAATTTTATTCGCTTCAGTTTATGGTTTAGGAACCCGTTTATTTAATCCAACTGTGGGATTTTGGGCAACGGTTTTATGCGCGATTTTCCCCGGACTTTATCACCATCGCTTACAATTTCTATTAGATTATCCGTTAACCGCAATGGTGACGTTAAGTTTTTATGGCTTAACGTTATGGTGGTTTTCTAAATTCGATCAATCTTGGCGATTTTCTATTGGATTTGGGTTAACCTTTGGACTGGCTCTTTTAACCAAACAAACCGCCCTATTTTTCCTATTTATTCCTTTATTATGGATAACCGCTACAATTCTTAAACATCGTCAATGGCAACGGTTTTTACAATTAGCGATCGCCTTATTATTATCAATTGTCGTTATTTTTCCTTGGACAAGAACTAATTGGTTATTAATGTTAACCTCTGGAAAACGAGCAACGGTTGATTCTGCGATCGCAGAAGGCGATCCAGCGTTAACCAGTTTAGATGCTTGGACTTATTATTTTAAATTACTTCCGGCTCATCTTTCCTGGCCGTTATTAATTATCCCGATTATAGGACTTTTATTCTATATTATCAAACATTATTCGTTATCGGGAAATCAACAACATCATCCCTTTTCTGATTTTGCCAAATTAGACTTAAACTGGATATCCTTAAAATGGTTATCCCTATTTTGGTTTGGGGGATATTTTATTTCTACCTTAAATATTAATAAGGATTTTCGGTATACTTTACCCTTACTTCCGGTTTCAGCGATTATTTTAGCTTATTTTTTAACTTTATTTCCGCAACAATGGAGGCGACAAATTCGTTGGTTTACGGTTAGTTTAGGCATAATCTTAATGATTTTTAATTTATGGCCTATTGGCAGTTATCCCGTTAGACAGGTGATGAGAACTTTAAACCCTGGAAATGAACATCATGTTTATTTAGGAAATCCTTGGCCCAATGAACAAGTGATTACAGAAATGATTCAATCTCAACCTTATTTAAAAGCAAATTTAGGAGTATTACCTTCAACGCCAGAAATTAATCAACATAATTTAAACTATTATGGAGGTTTAAAAGATTCTCAAGTGTATGCTAGACAAGTTGGAACGAATAAAAATAATGTTTTTCAGGATGTGCGTTCAATGTCTTGGTTTGTCACTAAAACCGGACAACAAGGTTCAGTGGATCGAGTTCAAGATGCTCAACAAATGACCATGCAAACCTTAGAAACAACTCCAGAATTTAACTTAAAAAAACAATGGTTATTACCCGATAATAGTTTTTTAAATTTATATCAAAGAATCATTCCGTTTGTAAAAGTTGAACCCCTAAAACAATCTATTTCTAAGGTAAAATTAGAACAAATTTTAATTCCTAAACAAGCACCCCCAGGAGTTGCGGTTCCTGTTACTTATCAATGGCAAGGATCGTTACAACAATTGCAGGAAGGAATCGTAATTTTAACCTGGAAATTGACTCCTGAGCAACAAGAAGGTTTATCATTTTGGATTCATGATCATGGTATTGGTATGGGAGAATTATATGGGAATTCATCAAATCAGAGTTATCAAGTGACAGAACAGATGGCGATGCTTCCTCCGGTTAATCTTATCCCTGGAAATTATCAGTTAGAAGCTACTTATTTAAACCGCAAAACCGGTGAAACTTATCAAATAGAATCTCCTAAGATTACCTTAAATATTAATCCTAAAGTTCCTCCAATAACAGCACCAGAATTAGATTTAGTCACTCAGTTAAGAATATTATCAGTGAATTTACCTCAAGGAATAAAAGGGTTAGATCCGATTTTTGCGGAGGTAGGACGAATTAATCAATATGATCCGGTTCAAGATTATATTAATCAAGCGGAAATAGCGTTAGAATATCGATTAAAACAAGAACCATTCCGTTTAGATTTAGCGTATAATTTAGGGTTAGCAAATGTTTTACAACAGGATGCAAAAGGAGCGATCGCCGCTTTAAAACAAGTTACTCAACTAGATAGTAAAAACCCCAATGCTCATGCTTATTTAGCATTTGTTTATCTGTATAATTTACAGCCAAAATTAGCAGAACAGGCGTTAAAACCTGCCTTAGAGTTAAAACCCAATCAACCGGAATTTAAAGCTTTATTAGGGGTTGCTCAATTGATGCAGGGTAATATTATTTCAGCTTGGCAGAATTTACAAGCTTTGAAGTAAATTAACAGTTAGAGGGAAGGTTTTGAAGGTTGTGTCTATAAGTGTTAACTTATAGGGGTGTACAATGATGTAGCCGCCACCTGACGGCATCCCATAAGACACAACAGACTTTAATTAAGTTAACAAGATAGGAATAGGAATGATGACATTAACAACCGTGATTCAAGTGACAGCAGATGGACAGTTAGAACTTCCACCGGAAATCCGTTCTAAGTTGCACCCAGGAGATGAGTTTGTTCTGTGGGAAGAAGAAGATATTATTATTTTAAAAAAGGTTAAAAAGCCGTTATTAAATGAGTTTATTCAACATCAAAAAACTGTTGATTTAGAGGGATCTTTAAGTTTTTTTGAAATTGCAGATCGTCTCTCTAAACTGAATGAAATTGATCCAATTTCTGAGGAAGAAATTCAAGAGGAAATTCAAGCTTATAAGCAAGAAAAGCGAAACTTGGCTTAAGTTTATGCGAATTATTTTAGATACTAATACTGTAATTTCCGGGCTTTTTTGGCGAGGTAAGCCTTTCCAGGTTCTTGAATTGATGCGCTTGGGAAGAATTAAAGTTTACACTTCTGGGGCGATCTTAGAGGAATTGTTAGATGTTCTAAATCGCCCCAAATTTTCAACAAGATTAGCCTTATTAGGATTTAGTCCCCAAGAAGTAGTTAATAGTTTGATGTCTTGGGTAGAAGTTGTAGAAATTGGAGAAGTTGAAAAAATTGTAATTTCAGATCCAGACGATGACCAAATTATTGCCTGTGCTAAATTAGTGGATGCTGATTTTATTATTTCAGGTGATACGGATCTTCTGAATATTAGAGAAAAAATCACAATTCCTATTGTAAGTGCTGGTGAGTTTTTAGATATTTTAGCAGATTCTACCAGCTAATAAAGTTTGGCGTTGTTATAATATTAGGTTAGGGGGTGCGTGCGCTGGGCTTACGCACCCTACAGAATTGTTAATCTAGGATAGCACCCCGTTGTTTGAGGTTGAGTTTTGCTTCGGGAGACAGTCCCACAACCCCTAAAAATTTAGCATTTTCCACAATAGAATCGGTGAGATAAATACCGCTTAAATTAGAACCACTTAAATCAGCAAACGATAAATTTGCCCCTGTTAAATTCGCTCCAATTAAGTTAGCATCTTTTAAATCGGTAAAACTCAAATCCCGTTCAATTCCACCTTCAGTCACAATTTCCTGAACCAGACGCCATTTCTCACTCATTTCGGTGGTTTCATCAATTAAAGTGCCACTTAAATTCGCACCTCTGAGATCCGCACCCGTAAGGGTCGCACCCTTAAGATCTGCACCAATTAAATTAACCCCTGTGAGGTTAGAATTTGTCAAAATAGCACGGGTGAGATTGGCATTAATTAATTTAACATTGGTGAGATTAGCTCCTGTTAAATTCGCGCCAATCAATTTAGTATAGATTAAGTTAGCTCCACTTAAATAGGTATTCACTAAATGGCTACGATTGAGATAAGCACCGACTAATTTAGCCCCATTGAGATAAGCACGGCTGAGATCTGATCCACTTAAATCTGCACCACTTAAATTAGCATTAATTAAGTTGACTCCTGTTAAATCGGATTCACTCAAATCGGCTCCCTGTAAGTCGGCATTAATGAGATTTGCACCACTTAAATCGACGCTACTCAAATCCACACCATTGAGTTGAACCCCAATTAAGATAGCACCTCGAAAATCCCTTTCTCCGTGAGTATATTTTTCAACTAATTGTTTAATGTCCATTCTCTAATATTTTGTTTAATTCGTGTTAGCCTGACTAGAAACTGAAGTCGGTACTGATGCCAACCTCTGCTTATGGATCAGAGGACTGTAATTTATTTCGAGCCCGACGAGCAGAACGCAATAATTTAACCCGGTAAGGATCGGCATCGGTACGCCAGTAGACACGATAACCCCTGATTTCAGCACAATGATCTTCTAAACATTTTAACCAACCCAGGCGCGTCCGAATCAAACGAAAGTTATCCAACAGTCCCCATTTTTCTTCTTGGTCACTGAGTCTAACCAACTGTTGATAGTGGGGATACTCTGGCGTGACCAAGGTTTCTTTGCGATGCAATATGGGGGGATTAGGGCCATCATAGGCTTGATAGCTCACCTGAAGATCCCGTAAGTCAATTTGCATACAAGTGCTCAGAGTCGGATGAGGTTCGAGATCAAAATCGGGAGAAAATAAATAGGAAATTTTGGGCGTTTTGATATGAAACTTAATTAAGTTTGCACCTTCAGGACGACCGAGAGTTTGACTCGCGCATCCCTCATAGAGTCGCAGTAAGGGATCAAGTTTTTCCAATGCTGAAATATGAATCCAGAGGGAATTGGCTCGTTTTTGACCGACTGCACTATTTTGGCAATGGTTGGCAATAATTTTAGGATCACCAAGAGTATATAACATTAGATCAGCTAAATTACAAGATTTTTTATAACTACCGAATAAACCTTTTATATCATTTTTCATTTGTTCTGAAAGCTGAAACAGTTTAGGGCGACGACCAAACCGACTTAAGGCAATATAAACCAGTAGATCTTGACGGCGTTTATGGGCGATTATATCCCATTCATCGGGATTTGTTGCTTGTAAAATCACTTGAAATGCACGTTTCAGACTGCCGAATTCTTGTTTAATGGGTTCTTCTTCTGGAAGTTCGGTATCGACGGGTAAACGACCGCGATCGCTAACAAATTGAATCAAGGGTTGCAGTAAATCTTGATAATCTTCAAAGCGTTTAATGTTTAACCGGACTTTGGGAGAAGTTAACCGGGAACGAAAGCGAGAGGCGCGAAATTTTTCAGCTTCTGTTTCATCCCGAAAAACAATATAAACTCCTAAATCTAAAGGAATAGCATCAACATTTAACACCTGATCAATATAAACTTTGAGTTCTTCCTGTTGATAGTATTTCTGAAAAGTATTGCGACTGGTAATCACTCCATCCCCATAAACCATGATGCCTTTTTCTTGAGTATCGACTAATACTTGGGCTGCGATAATTAACACCTTTTGGGTTAAATCCCACGCCTGAATTAACGCTTCTCGTCGTTCCGTTTGACATTCAATGACATTAATTACATAGCCTAAATTGACAATATCTGATTCAACACGAGGGGTCTGGGGAGAATAATAAGGGTCCCATCCGGTGCTGATATATCCCTGTTCTGCTAATCGTTGAATATCTCCCCCATATCCACAGCCATAATCAAAAAAAGTAGTCTCTTTTTGAAAGAGTTCCGCTTCTAATGCTAAACGAACCGGACGGGATAAAGTTTTTCGAGGAAGGGCGGCACGATGACGTTCAATTTTAGGGAGAAAAGCTAAGGGATCATCGGGATTAATCGGAATTAAAGACTCTAAATGATCTCCAATTTTTATCACCTGATGATCTTGAATTTCTACCCCATGTTTATTTAAGTGTTGTTGCCATCCTTTGCGAGTTCCAATGGTGCGATAGAGACGAGTTTCTGATTGAATCAATTCTGCATCTAAAGCAGAGACGGATACTCGTCGGGGTTCTAATAATCCTAATTTTTCTTCAGTTTGAGTCAGTTGGGTGAATTTTTCATAATGGGGATAATCAGAACTCACAAAGGTTTCTTTTCGATGTAAAATTGGCGGATTATCACTATTAGAATAATCCATAAGATTGACTTGTCCGGTTTTAACATTAACTTGAAAACTAGCCGTTAAAGCCGGATGGGGATCTTGATCAAAGTCAGGATAAAATAAATAAGAAATAACGGGTTGATTGGTATGAAATTTGATCAGAGTAAAGGGTTTGAGCAAGGGTAAATAAAAACGGCTTAATTGTTCATAAATTCGTAATAAAATATTTAATTCGCCTAAAGCTGAACGATGAATATATAAAGCATTGGGAAGTTTTTTCCCCAAGAAACTTTGCTGACAAGATTGATTAATAAAATTCGGGTTTTGCAGATTCAATAACAGTTGATCAATAATCAGACAAGTGTGTTGGTAACTGCCAAAATAATTATAAATTTCTTGTTGAATTTCGGGAGAAAAAGTCTTAAAACAGTTCAGACGAGGGGGAACTTGTCGTTGCAGAGCTTGTAAAGCAAGAAACATCAGTAAATTATTCCCGACCCGGACATCACCATTGGGAGAGTTTTGTTGAGTTAAAACCTCAGAGGCAGTAAGACATTCCCAAGAATAACTCTGGGGAGGAAAAACGAGATGATGACTACTACTCATTCGTCTGACCCCGATTAAAACGTAGCGGTTTATTCTGATTTTAAAGCAAGAAACAGGAATGAAGAATTAAGAATGATGAAGCTTACCCTGAGAAATCTTAAACTATGGCTAACGAATCCTTATTTCCGGGTCAATCCCATTATGTCACAATTCCTGAACAACAACACCCAACGCTCCGACGTCGCCGGATGCACAAAAGCGTTGCTTTCTTATTATTAATCGGATGTTTTTTTAGCGGTTTAGGAATTCAACTCGCCCGGTTACAATTAATTCAAGGAGAATATCATCGAGTTCGAGCCGAAAATAATCGCTTACGTTTGATTCCTGTTCCTGCAAAACGAGGTCAAATTTTAGATCGAAACGGGTTTTTATTGGCGGGAAGTCAACTGTCTCGCTCGGTTTATTTATGGCCCCAAGAACAATCTCCTCAACAATGGAAAATTACCGCCCAACAACTGCAATCTATTTTAAAAGTTCCCGCTTCTGAAATTCTGGAAAAATTAGAAAAAACCGGTTATCGTTCTCGAATTCCGGTGCGCGTTAGTCCGAATTTATCTCCCGGAATGTTTATTGGTTTAGCCGAGAAAGTGGAAAATTTACGCGGTGTGGAAGTGCGGGGAGAATCCCGAAGAAGTTATCCTAATGGCAATTTATTGGCTCATATTTTAGGTTATATTGGGGAAGCGACATCGGAAGAATTAAAAGCAAATCCTGATTATCCAATGGGAATGATGGTGGGAAAAATGGGGATTGAAAAATTAGCCAATTCTAAAATCCAGGGAGTTTGGGGAAATCGATTAATTGAAGTGGATGCGAAAGGACAGGAAATTCAAGAGTTAGGATTGCAATCTCCAAAACAAGGAGAATCTATGGGTTTAACGGTAGATTTAGCTTTACAAAAAACCGCCGAAAAAGCCTTAGCTAATCGTCGAGGGGCGGTTGTGGTTTTAGATGTTAAAACTGGAGGAATTTTAGCGTTAACCAGTGGGCCGACTTTTGATCCCAATCTCTTTACGGATCAAGTAACGTCGCAGGAATGGAAACAACTTCAAGGCGCTGAACAACCTTTATTAAATCGAGCTTTACAGGGATATCCCCCCGGTAGTACCTTTAAAATTGTGACGACAACGGCCGGAATTGAATCCAGAAAATTTTCACTCACTTCTAAATTAGCAACTGCTTCAGCAATTAAAATTGGTGGGATTGCTTTTCATGAACATGGAAATGGTTATGGTGTGATTGGATTTAAGGATGCTTTAGCTTTTAGTAGTAATACCTTTTTCTATCAAGTGGGGATGAAAACAGGGCCAGAAAATATCGCAAAATGGGGCAAAGAATTGGGAATTGCGGGAACGATTAATTTAGATTTATTGGGGTTAGATGGAGCAAATCACGGACAAATTCCTACCCCAAAAGAGAAGGAAAAGTTATATGGAGAACCTTGGTATGTAGGAGATACGGTAACCATGGCAATTGGTCAAGGTTTAGTCTTAGTTACCCCCTTAGAATTGGCGGTGATGATTTCTACTGTTGCTAATAATGGTTGGCGAGTTCAACCCCATTTATTAATGTCTCAAACGAATACATCTGAAACTAAACCGATGAAAACAAAAATTTCTGCATCCACACTGAATCTCATTCGCGCTGGATTAATTGATGTGGTGAAAAAAGGAACGGGACGAGGATTAAATGATGGCACAATTCCTTTAACGGGGGGAAAAACGGGAACAGTTGAAATCCCTGGACAGCCGGATAATGCAATGTATGTTGGGTTTGGGCCTGCTAATAAACCGGAAATTGCGATCGCTGTGGTGGTGGAAGCGGGAGGATATGGAGCAGTTTCTGCGGCTCCGATTGCCCATGACATTTTTAAAACCTATTTTAGCAATCGAAACGTTCCAACTCAATCTAAACCTTAAAACCGTTAAACAATCAACAAATTAGAAACAGAACTGTTATTAAAAATTAGTTCCCGTGATTCCTGACGAACTAATCCTTCAATCACAGCTTCTTGTAGTTTGAAAAAGGCATGAAAATCCTCCATACTGTATTTGGTTGTTTGCAAAAGGTTCCGCAAACGTTCTTCAGCATCGATTGTTAGGTAGCCTGTCTCTAAACAAGTCTCAACGATCAAGTTAATTTTATTCATTTTTGTTGACATCTCGTTACGAAATGGTGAGTTTATTGCTGTAGAAATTACGTTTTTATTCTCCATACTTACACAGAGATATTACATCTTTCTAAAGAAAGATTATTATAAAGATTATTATGATCAAATCTTGATATTTGAGATAATCAGATGCAAAACCTATTTTGGACGATTCTGAAATCAAAAAGTTCCCCTGATTTCATCCCAGATCGAAATCTTCACGTTAAAATCATGATTGGTAAACCTTCTACTGGATTTCGCCCCACTCAATCTTCTGGGTGATCAATAATTTGTACTGTATCTAACTTTAACTGTAGAGTTTGTTTGCAGACAATTTACAAAAGCGGGAAGCTACAAACGTCAGGGAGAAACCGTTGTGAGATCTTGAGTGTCTCGCCGAGCGTTAAAAAATGTACTATTGTATTAGTGATACATTGGGTTAATTTCGTTCTCTTTATGTCATTGAATCGCCGTCAATTTTTAGGGTTAAGTGGTCTGAGTGCGTGTAGTGTGATTGCATGGGAGATTAAAAAGCGGTTTTTGACGACTTCTGAAACTTCACATCAAGAAATTCCGTTAACACATCATGCGATCGCAGCAGTTCCTAGTAGTCATCAACCGTTATTTCGTTTTATCGCGATTGGAGATGCAGGCACAGGAGAGATAGGGCAATATGATGTCGCTAATGCCATGTTTCGCTATTATCAAAACAATCCTTTTCAAGTGGTAACTTTACTAGGAGATAATATTTATACAAATGGTGAAATTGAGAAAATCAACGCCGTTTTTGAGAAACCCTATCAACCCTTACTCAAAGAAAATGTTAAATTTTATGCCTGTTTAGGAAATCACGATCTTAGAACAGAAAATGGAGATCGTCAAGTAACTTATCCTTTATTTAACATGAAGGGTCGTTACTATAGTTTTCAATATGATCCGGTGGAATTTTTTGTTTTAGATGCCAATCATAATGCGGACTGGGAAAACCAAATGCCTTGGTTAGAAAACCAACTGCAAAAAAGTCAATCTCCTTGGAAAATTGTTTATAGTCATTTTCCCATTTATTCTTCTGGAGTATATGGTGTTAATGAAGAATTAATTAATCGCTTAACGCCATTATTTAAACAATATAAGGTTCAACTTTATATGAATGGTCATGAACATGATTATGAACGCACGAAACCGATTGAGGGTACCACTTATTTAACAACGGGTATCGGAGGCGCTCCCATTCGGCCAGTCGGACGTTCAGAGTGGACAGCAACCGCCGCCTCAACGTTAGGATTTACGGCGATTGAAATTTATGCTGATCATCTCATGATTCGCGGGATTGATCCTGAAGATCAAGTGTTTGATGAAGGGATAATTAAATTGCATGGATCGCTTTAAGAATTAACACACAACTGGGAGCCTGAGTCATTTAGCTATTTCTCGATGAGTGCCAAGCAAAGCTAAAATTTGATCAAACTGGAAGTTATCAACTAAATAAGCAAGAGTTTCAGCTAAAGCGGCATTTTCCGATGGAATCTGTTTGAGTAAAATTAAAATCCCTGTGTCTGTACATTGAGATGCACACTCATACAGTTTTTTTAACCATTCTAAAGGCATTTGATCTAAATGTACCTTCAGGTCTTCCCGTTGCAAAATTTGCGTCTGTTTTGAGTTAATTTTTTCCAGATTTCTAACATCTTGATAAGTATATTGAACCCCTAAATGTTGCTGAATTGTTTCTAAAAGTTGTTCCCTGTGGAAAGGTTTGCGAATAAAATTATCACAACCTGCGGCTAAAACCATCGCTCTATCTTCTTCAAAAGCACTAGCAGTTAAAGCAATAATAATTGTCTTTTGGTTGGATGAATTTCCCTTAATAGTTCGGGTCGCTTCTAATCCATTCATAACGGGCATCCGCATATCCATTAAAATTAAATGGGGGTTCCAATCGTGGTACAATTCAATTGCTTGTAAACCGTTTTCTGCTTCTTTAACTTCAAAACCAACAGTGTTGAGAATTTCTGATAACAGTAGCCGACTTTCTAGCACATCATCAACAACCAAAATTTTATAGTGAGGTTGTTGGGGTGCTAAAGCCAAAATTGGGTGTTGTAAACCGAAGGATTGAACGTCTGTAGATTCGACGGCTTGTACTAAAATATCAAAGGTAAAAATTGTCCCCTGACCTCTAATACTTTGAACAGTAATATCTCCCCCCATTAATTGAATAAATTTACGGCTAATCGCTAGACCTAATCCGGTTCCTTCTTGATGTTTCCGTCCGCTTTCTGTTTGGGCAAAGGCTTTAAATAAATGATTAATTTCTTCGGGAGCAATCCCAGAACCAGTATCTTCTATTTCAAATAAAATCAAAAACTGATCAGCTTCTTTTTGGGTTTTTAATTTCACACGCAATGTTACGCAACCTGTTTTTGTAAATTTAATAGCATTACCTAAAAGATTAATTAAAACTTGGCGTAACTTCCCCTCATCAGTCTGGACAAATTGAGGAAGATTAGGCGGAATTTCAAAACAAAGTTTTAATCCTTTTTTAGCCGCTTGAATTTGGAGAATATCTTGCAAGCTATACAATAGAGAAATCAAATCAAAAGGGGTAGGATTTAATACAATTCTACCCGCTTCGATTTTAGACATTTCTAAAATATCATTGATGAGTTGTAATAAATGATTACCGGAATGATTAATAATTTTTAAATGGCGTTGATGGTCAGCTTTTAGGGAAAAATCGTTATTCATCAGTTGAGCAAAACCTAAAATCGCATTCAAAGGCGTTCGTAATTCATGACTCATGTTGGCAAGAAATTCGCTTTTAGCTCGGTTAGCAACATCGGCGGCAATTACAGCTTTTTGCAACGCTTCCTCGGCTTTTTTCCGTTCGCTAATTTCGGCTTTGGCTTGTTCAAATAAAGTCGATTGTTGAACGGCGATCCCTAACTGAATACTAATTTGTCGAATGGATTCAATTTCTGAACTATGCCACTGTCTAGGTGCTTGACAGTGATGAGCAATTAGTAATCCCCAAAGAGTTGAGTCTTTTAATATGGGGACAAGTAGTTTGGCTTTAACTTTCAACAATTGTAAAAAATTAGCTAAATTGGGCTCTAGTTTGGCTTGACTAATATCTTCAATTAAAAAAAATTTTTTTTGATGATTGATCTGTTGAAATTCACCGATAAAAAGTTCTTTGGGAAAGGTTTGACCGAGAATTGTTGGCCATCCGGCTTTCACTGATTCTGTAATAGCACTGCGAGTTCCATCCGGTAAAATTTGGTAGATTAAAACACGATCAACGGATAGAAACCGACGAACTTCTTCAACGGCTGTTCTCAAAATTTCTTCTAAATTTAAGGAAGAGCGAATGCGTTCTTGAATCGCATTAACCAGTTGCTCTCGTTTGATTTGTTGTTGCAATTCCAGTTCAATCCGTTGACGTTCCCGAATTTCCGCTTCCAAAAGAAAATTTTTCTGAGTTAAAGCTTGAGAAAGGTTCCAAATTTTTAGCTGATTTTCAATTCGGGCTGCGATTTCTTCTAATTCAAAGGGTTTTGTAATGTAGTCAACACCCCCCACCGAAAAGGCTTGAATTTTATCAAAAACTTGCTCTTTAGCACTAATAAAAATAACGGGAATATGACGGGTTTGTTCATGGGATTTTAACAGGGAACACACTTCATACCCATCAGGTTTAGGCATCATAATATCTAGTAAGATGAGATCGGGAGGATCTTGTAAGGCGGATTTTATCGCAAAGTTTCCATCCCTTGAAAGCCGAACATTATAACCCCGACTACTTAAAAATGTATCTAATAAACGTAAATTATCAGGGTGATCATCTACAACTAAAATATTAGCCGTTTTCTGCTCATTAAAACTATTCATTGTTGCATTTGTTTTTGTAACTTCGCGGCTTGAATTAAATCCCATATAGCAGAATGATTAAAATCATTGACAAACATTTGTAACGTTTCAGCTAAAACCTGATCGTAACTTCTAATTTCTACTAACGCACGCTCAATTAAATTTGAGTTCAGACGGATGACGGCTTCCTCTAGCTGATCAATTAAGTCTGAAGACAAAGCAGCTAAACTTCCTAATGTAGATGCGGACGAAATTTCTGGATTAGAATTTACAGAGTTGGATGTTTCGTCCAATCTGGGATTGTTATCACTATAACTCATTTCAACCCCAATTTGCTTGCTGATTGCTTCAAAAATAGCGGTTTCGGTAAAAGGTTTGCGGATAAAATCATCATACCCTATTTCTCCAACCGTTTCATCTCCTTGCTCGAAGGGACTGGCACTGATCGCAATAATTTTAACAGGTTTAAATCCTTGTAAGTTTGCTTGTTTGCTTTCTTGTTCTCGGATTTTTTGTGTGATTTTATCTCCATTGGGTGTGGGGATTTGAACATCAATGAAAATAAGATCGGGTTGCCAATTTTTCCATGCTTGAATGGCTACTAAATCTTGACTGACCTCTCGAATTTCTAAACTTAATGGTTGTAATAGTTCAATAAGCAAAAGTCGGGTATCAAGATGATTATCAATAATTAAAATTCGAGGAGGAGGGAAATTTTGTTCTGTAGCCATAGCTTTATTCTTCGGTTCAATTCTTTCAAAACGTACTTTTTGCTTCGGCGGCGGCTTCTGCTTTTTGTTTAGCAATTGCTAATTCGGCGGTACGTTCCTCAACTTTAGTTTCCAGAGTCCGATGAGATTCTGCTAAACAGGAATGGGATAATTAATTGAGGATGAATGGGGAATTAACTAGGTATTAGGGGTTTTAAACCGAATTTCTTGATAATTAGTTTTGGTACGCAGAATAATCTGTCATCAGAGGGTGGTGCCAAAGCTGGTGACAAGATTTGAACTTGCGACCGGCTGATTACAAATCAGCTGCTCTACCACTGAGCTACACCAGCAACATCTTTTACTATAGCAAAAGTTGTTAATTTTGATCAACTCCTTTTGCAATTTTTTAAATTATAAGGTTTCGAGATAACTCAACAGGTCAGCCATTTCCTTAATATTGGGTTGAAACTTAGGCATGGGAGGGGTATTGCCCCCAATAACTTGCTGAATAATCCCGACTTCTGACTTGCGTTGGGAAACATCATGCAGACTTGGCCCTACTTGACTACTCCCTTGCCAAGCATGACACCCAGCACAGTTATAGAGAAAAATCTCCTGTCCCCTTACCGGGTCGCCTTTGAGGGAGAGAACACTTTCCACATAGGGATCAAAAACCTGTAGCTTAGGAAGGACAAAAATCCAACCTAGGATAAAAACCATCAACACTAGGCTGACGACGGTGGCCCGTTTAATCAGGACTTCAATTTGTGTAATCGCAAGCTGGTTATCCAAGGTGTTTCTAATAATTTGAGAATTATCTACAAAAATCTTTACACTGTAACTAGCTTATAGCGTTGATGGGTGAAGAGCAAGAGCGCCCAACAGTTAACCGTTAACCGTTAACGGTATCATAGAGGGTTGATTGCTCAAGTTAACACCGAAGGAGATCCAGTGGTAGAACCATTACTGTCAGGAATTGTTCTGGGTTTAATTGTCGTGACGCTGTTAGGGTTATTTTTCGCAGCGTACCAACAATATCGTCGGGGAAACCAACTTAATATCGACTAAATATCCAGAATTTCCACTCACCCTTGGTTGAGCCGTCTAGGTTAACCGGGGGTGAACTTATTCCGTGAATGTTATGAGTCAGCTAGGGATGGATCTGATATCAGTAGGAACAATGCTCCTCATTGTGGTGATTGTGATCCTTCTGATTCTTTATTTTCGAGGGGTTTTTCGAGACAAACACCACTATCAGGTTAGAAATTTACCCCCACCCACCGCCGATAATTTCGCCTTTACGATTGCCTGTTTATCGGATTCCTACATTACCGCCGGACAAGTTACTGGGTTTTGGGTGGAAGCCGATCAAATTTATGCCGCTCGACTGGATGCCATTCGCAAAGCCCAAACGGTGATTCAGTTTGAAACCTATATGATGACACCGGGGCGACGGGCTGATGAGTTTGCAGCCGCCTTGGCTGAACGTGCTCAAGCGGGGGTTAGAGTTCAACTGTTAGCGGATAATTATGGGAGCCAATCGATGTCTGCGGACTATTGGCAACGGTTGGAAGCCTCTGGGGTGGAAGTTGAATTATTTAATGAATTAAGTTGGAAGGATTTAAGCCATCATCTCAAACGCAATCATCGGAAGTTATTGTTAATTGATCAACATCTAGCGATGATTGGAGGGGCGGGAATTTCTGATGAGTGGGATGGTTTAGACGGGAATGATTGTTGCTGTCCTTGGTTTGACTATGAAATTGCCTTTGAAGGCCCTCTAGTTGCCCGGTTACGGGGTATTTTTCTGCAACATTGGATGGATGGTGGCGGTGTGGCGGATTTGGCCTTAGATCCTCTGGTTTTGACTCCTGAACATGATCCCAAGGTGATTATTACCCCCGGAGAAGATCCGAGTTATCGAGATTCGGAAATTCGCTCTTTATATCAATCTTTAATTCAGGCTTCTCAATATCGACTTTGGATTGCTAGTCCCTATTTTTTACCTGATCCGAGTTCCCGTAGAGTTTTATTTGAGGCGAAGCGCAGAGGGGTAGATATTCGGATTTTAACGATGGGAAAAACCTGTGATAAACCGTTTGTTCATTATACGTCCCGTGAATTGTACGGTTATTTATTGCAGGGAGGAATTGAGATTTATGAATATCAAAAAAGCATGATGCACGCTAAGGCTTGGTTAGTTGATGATCATTGGGTGAGTTTAGGTAGTGCTAATTTTGATCCCCGTAGTTTGTTTAAAAATGATGAGTTAAATATTTCTACGTCTGAACCTGAAGTTATTCCCCAAATAGAAACGTTTTTTACACAGGGTTTTGCCAATAGTTATTTGGTGAATCGCAAAGATTGGCAACGTCGCTCTAAATTGGAACGGTTAATCGGACAATTCTGTTTATTATTTTTCTGGCAACTTTAATCAGTTGTCAAGTATCCCCATCATCAGTTATTAACCTACAATAAACAACAGTACCCAAATCCGGTTTCCTCAGTGATTTCCTCTCCTGTGTTGGATGATGTAGAGTTGCACTAAGGTTTAATGCTTAGTTGCATTGCTCCCTTTACCATAATTGGGGGAAGTGTAAGGATTAACGATGGGTACTGTTGTTTATATTCGACTTCGACGAAACAGATTGTTTTGACGTTTAACAGCGTAACCTACCTCCTAGTCAGACTGAGGAATTTCCTCGTTTATAATATATCAAAGTTGGAGTTGTAAACTTGTTAATTACGAAGCTACATTGCTCCCAGTTGATTCACTTGAGGAAATATCAGCAACCAAAGGAAGAGGTGCTGCGGAAGATGACAGACGTTAGATGAAACAGTATTTTTACCTCCTAATTTCACTCAATTTCGATGCCCAATAAAACGTTTTTATGACCTCCTTTTAGATGAGATATAACCGTTTGAACATCGTTTGCTTATCTGTCAGGGAAGCTTTCTTTGCTTCTGTTAATACTGTAATAAACCTCCCTCTGAATTGCAAGTGAAATCAACTAAAGTTAATCATTCCATTCATTAACACTCTCTCAAATGTAAACTTAAGTAACATTAAATTCCGAGTGCAATAGGCTTCTAATTTGGATACAGAGGGAATAGCCACTGCTCAAACCGTTAATCAAGATTAACTCAAAATATGGCCCAACCAAAATCGAAACTATTGCTTGAGGCTGCAATTTCAGCGTTTCGCACTCAGATTGAAGTTCTTCGAGAGGAACATTAACAGATGTCTATTGACCTCGATATGCGTCCCAGGCGATCGCAGAAGCCTAGCGTCACCAAGCTCGACAAATGGTACAACAGTCCGCAATGCGATCGCAGCCTTGGAACAATAACGGTACTGGAAATAGCAGCAATAGTTTTAAAATCCAGTTTAAATATTGATCAGCTTAAGCCCTAAAATTAAAGATAGAGAGCCCTGAAGGGCTCACTACGAATTAGAGGATTTCTCGTCCTAAATAGGGTTGTAAAACGTCAGGAATACGGATGGTTTCATCAGGTTGTTGATAATTTTCTAAAATTGCAGCCATAGTGCGACCAACGGCTAACCCAGAACCATTTAACGCATGAATATATTGTGTACCTTTTTTACCCGCTTCTTTAAAGCGAATATTGGCACGTCGAGCTTGAAAATCTTTAACATTGGAACAACTAGAAATCTCGCGATAGGTTCCCGCCGAGGGCAACCACACCTCAATATCATAACATTTGGCGGCGGAAAATCCTAAATCTCCCGTACATAATTCTATCACCCGGTAAGGTAATTTTAACGCTTGTAAAACCCCTTCAGCATCCTGTACTAATTTCTCATGTTCTGCTTCTGAAGTGTCAGGATGAACCAGTTTCACCATTTCCACTTTATTAAATTGATGTAACCGAATTAACCCCCTGGTATCTTTCCCATAACTTCCGGCTTCTCGGCGAAAACAAGGGGTATAAGAACAATGATAAATGGGTAATTGTTCCGCCTCTAAAATCTCATCTCGATACAAATTCATGACGGATACTTCAGAGGTCGGAATTAACCATAAATCATCGGAATCACATTTAAAACTTTCTTCGGCAAATTTCGGTAGTTGACCCGTTGCCGTTAAGGAGGTACTATTAACTAATAACGGGGGCATGACTTCAATATAACCGTTATTTGTATGGCGGTCTAACATAAATTGAATTAACGCCCGTTCTAAGGCAGCACCTGCACCTTTTAACGCTACAAATCTCGCTTGAGCGACTTTAACCGCCTGTTTAAACTCTAATAAATTTAGTTTTTCGCCAATATCTGCATGATGCAAAATATTAGGATTTTGGGGAATATATTCATCTCCCCAGCGTCTAACTTCTACATTCTCTCGTTCATCTTTTCCTACCGGAGTAGATTCACTGGGTAAATTGGGAATGGGTAATAATAATTGAGTGATTTGAGCATCAATTTCTTTTTCCTTTGGCTCCAATTCACTCAACTTTACTTTCAGTTGTTGACCTTCTTCTCTTAAGGCTTTAATTTCTTCCCCTTTAGGGTCACATCCTGATTTAATTTTCTCCCCAACTAATTTACCAATATCATTACTTCGGGTTTGCAATACAATGCGTTCCTGTTCCAGTTGGCGACGTTGTTCATCTAAGGTTAAAATCGGTTGCAAATCATACTCGCCTCGTACCTTTAGGCGGTCTTGCACTGCGGCTGGATTTTCCCGAATTAATTTAATATCTAACACGGCGTTCCCTTCAATACTGCTTGATTTTGGATTATGGGTTTATCTTTATAGTCTACTCCATTCGGGCAACATCAAATAGAAGGGAACCCAAAAGTTATCGATTCATCAATTATCTCCACCCTTCCCAAGGGGTAACTTCCAGCAGTCCAGAGGGAGATAAGACCACCTGAAATTGAGCAAAAGATTGAAGGGAAGATTGAGCATCCGGTTGGAACAAGGGGGCGGTTTTTTGCATTTCCTGAACAGCGGCTGAGTTAAAGGGTTTATAGGCAATGATTTTGCCTTTTTCATTTAAAACAACTTGATAAATCAATAAATTTTTAAGCATTAGATTAGCTTGCCAACGTTGATCAATTATATCATAAAGTTGTTGATTTAAGTGTTGAATTAATTCCTTATTAGTAATCGGTATAGGTGTTTTTTGTACCAAAGGTTGAGGATGAGGCATTGACCAAAGTTTAATCGTTTCATCCCCACTAGCACTCGCTAAAATTGTACCTTCAGGATTAAAGACTAATGACCAAATAGGATGATGATGTTCGGATAAATGGTTTAAGAGTTTCCCCGTAGTGGGATTCCATAAATTAATGGTTTTGTCATAACTTCCACTCGCTAAAATATCTCCATTGGGGCTAAAAACAACGGATAAAATATCTGCGGAATGGTGATTTAACGAATGCAGAACTTTCCCGGTTTTAAAGTTCCACAATTTGACGCTATGGTCTGCACTACCACTAGCTAAAATTGTACCATTAGGACTAAAAGCTAAGGCGTGAACCGCCGCAGAATGCTGCATTAAGGTATAGTTTCCTTCATCGGTTAAAGACCAAATTGTAATATTACCATTTTCGCTTCCCGTTGCTAAAGTTTGACGATCAGGACTAAAGGCAATTGAAGTCACCCAATCTTTATTATCAAGGATTTTTAGAAGTTGACCTGTAGACAAATTCCACAACCGAATGGTGTGATCTGTACTCCCAGAAGCTAACAATTTCCCATCGGGACTAATGGCAATTGCTTTAATATCATCGCTATGACCTTTAAGGGTTTGAATCAGTTGACCTGTTGTAAAATTCCACAGTTTAATTTCATTATCCCAACTCGCACTAATGATCACTTTTCCGTCAGGACTCAGCGCTAAAGATTCAACGGCATCAACGTGAGCATTTACGGTTTTTTGTAATTGACCTGTTTGCAAATTCCAAATTTTAATAAAACCGCCATAACCTCCACTAATTAATGTTTGACCATCGGGAGTCATTGCGATCGCATAAATCCATCCTGAATGATCTTTTAAGGTTTGCATAGAGGACAATGATAAACTTGATTTAAGCTCAGGGGATGTTGCATTTAATCTTGAGAAATTCTTTGCTAATGTAACACCCATAATAACTGCGGTTGTCATTGCTAAAACTGTTGAAATTTTCCAATTAATTTGTTTGATAAACATCTAAATTTTCTCCATTAATCTTGTAGAAAAAAACGGGTTTCTGAGCGAGATCTTTAGATATAAATTAAATTTTTTTACAGAAACCCTGTTTTTGAGAATTGCTTTGATGATGAACAATCCATTGACGATACAAAAATAAAATAATAACGATTAACATTGACACCATGCCAAAGGGTGTTAAATATGTCCAATGGTGAGCCATAATTGCCCAAATATGCCAGGTTAATAAAAACATTGCCCAATACGTTAACTGTTGTAATTTCTTCCAATTTTTCTTAAGGCGTTTAACACTCCAATCATTAGAAGTAATTGCCAATAACGTAAAAATCGTTAACGTTGAAGTTCCTTGAAAATAGAACCAATAGGTTTTAATATCTAACCAATCAAAATTTCTTTGTTTAATATAAATATAAGCATGACCAACCGCTAAACAAAATGATAAAAGACCAATCCAACGCCGATATTTCAACAACCATTTAGGAATCCCTGTTTTAGTCGTGGCTGGGAAAACAATTCTTAACGTGGTTGGAAGTAATGTTAGAATATAAGCACCAACCGCTAAAAATCCTAATAAAGCTGCAAAGGAAACTGGATTAAATTCAAGTTGAAATAGTTGCATGGCTGAATTCCCTCATCCTGAATAGTTCTATTAAGCCAAGCTATAATTACCACTTCCTTTCACGGAGATTACAAATTTGTAATATTACAAGCTGATTAATCCCATTATTATTAAGGAAGCTTTTATCAAATTCTCATCCAATTCTCATCAAACTTATGAATGTCCTGTTGATTGAAGATCAACCCAAAATCGCCAATTTTGTACAAATGGGTTTGAAAGAACAAGGGTTTGTGGTTAACTATTGTGACAACGGCGATGACGGGTATTTAGAAGCGATGAACAATGACTATGATGTAATTGTTCTCGATATTATGATCCCCGGAAAAGATGGATTAGCCATTCTCAAAAGTCTCCGCAAAGCCGGACGGAATATTCCGGTTATTTTACTTACCGCACGCAATGAATTAGAAGACCGACTGGAAGGACTTAATTTAGGTGCAGATGACTATATTTCTAAACCTTTCTTTGTCGAAGAATTAATCGCGCGAATTCATGCAGTTGTCCGTCGGAGCATCGGAGAACGCCAAAATATTATTGCTTATGGTGCTCTAAAATTAGATCGAATTACCAGAGAAGTGACCTGTAATCAACAAATTGTTGAACTCACCACTCGTGAGTTTAATTTATTAGAATATTTAATGCGATCGCCGGGACGAGTCTTAACTCGAACACAAATCTTAGAACACGTTTGGGGGTATGATTTCAATCCCAATACCAATGTTGTCGATGTCTGTATTCAACGCATTAGAAAAAAAATTGATTGTATCGGAGGAAATGATTGTATTGAAAGCGTGCGCGGTGTAGGTTATCGCTTTCGGAAACCGGAGTCATGAACATGAAACACCACTCTTTTCGAGTCCGTATTGCGCTGTTATCTGCAACCCTAACCGGAGGGTCTTTAATCGCCTTTAGTTTAGGATTTTGGGGGCTAAATTATAATGCTCATCTCGCCCGTTTAGACGCAGAACTTAGAAATCAACTATTACAAAGTGATCATATCCAAGGACAACCTTCATTACAGGTTTATGAAACTCAATTAAGCCATCATTTTAAGGATATTCCTATCACTATTTGGGTCATTGATAGAGAGGGTTTTACTCAATATCGCTCCCCCAATATGCCAAATTTTAACCTCGAAATTTCTGATTTTCCCCCATTTCCCTTACCTCCCCATCATTTAGATTTTCCCCATACTCCCGATAGGTCTCGTCCCCCCGATTTTCCCGATGCTCCCCGTCGTTTGCGCCGTCCTCCCCGTAATTTTGAACCCCATTTCCCTCCCCCTCCTCCTGAAGCTAAAATTATGACCCGGCGGTCTTCTTCGGGATTGTGGCGTGTTGGTTTAGTCACGTTTCCCCATCAAAAAGTTGCGATCGCTGTGAGTTTCAGGGGTATTGATCAGGAAATGGCATCAATGCGGAATGGGTTTTTAGTGTCAATTCCTATCCTATTATTAATGATTGTAGGTGCTTCTTGGCTTTTATCCAGTAGTGCATTACACCCGATTCAACGATTAACAAAAAGTATCCGACAAGTGACAGCAAAAGGACTAGATCAGCGTGTTCCTATTAACACAACAGATATTGAATTTGTCGAATTAATTCAAGTGTTTAATCAAATGTTAGAACGTTTAGAACGTAGCTTTAAACAAGCGTCTCGCTTTAGTGGAGATGCGGCTCATGAACTCAAAACTCCCCTGGCTATTCTTCAAGGAGAATTAGAACAAATGTTACAAAAAGCAGAAACAGAATCATCCACACAGCAAGCCTTAAGTCATCTTTTAGATGAAGTTAGACGTTTAGGAGGAACAACCCGAAAATTATTATTATTATCCTTAGCTGATGCTGGACAAATGCGATTGTATCAAACCCCGGTCAACTTATCTTCAGTGTTAGCAGACCAGATAGAAGATATAGAATTATTAGCACCGGATTTAATACTTAAAACAGATATTAATCCTGAACTCATTGTATCAGGAGATCAAGATTTATTAACCCAAGTATTACAAAATTTAATTGGTAATGCGATTAAATATAATTTGCCGGAAGGTTGGATCAAAATTCAAGGTTATCAACGGGGGAAAAAGGTTATTATTACTGTTACTAATACCTCTAAAGATATTCCTCTTAAAGATCGAGATCGTTTATTTGATCGTTTCTATCGAGGTGATCCGGCGCGAACTCGCCAAATTGAAGGGATCGGATTAGGATTAAGTTTAGCACGAGAAATTGCCCGCGCCCACCAAGGAGATCTAACGTTAGATCCCCCTCAATTGGGTCAAACCTCGTTTACCTTTACCCTTCCCCAAGCGGGGTCAAAATAGATGTGATTTTTGATAAATTTATCTACAATATCATTACCTCTTAATTGTTATTGTTGTTTATGAATCCCACTGTAGAAACCCTAAACCCCTCTTTGAACACATCAACTTCTTGGAAAATTAAATTGCTTTATGATGGTGAATGTCCCTTATGTTTACGAGAAGTGAATTTTTTACAGAAACGGGACGCAGGACGAGGATTAATTGCCTTTGTTAATATTAGTGATATTAATTATCGTCCTGAAGATCATGGCGGGATTTCTTTTGAAGCCGCAATGGGACGAATTCATGGCTTACTTCCTGATGGCACAATCATCCAAAATTTAGAGGTATTTTATCAAATTTATCAACTTCTGGGACTCGGTTGGATTTATGCACCCACTCGTTGGCCATTAATTGGCCCCGTTATGAATACACTTTATCAAATTTGGGCTGACTGGCGACTAAAGTTAACAGGACGGCCCAATTTAGCCACATTAGTTAAACAGCGTCAGGACTCTTTAACCTCTGAAACCCCATCAGAATGCCGTTGTCAGCGTTAATTGTCGTCAAACTTCCTGCAAAACAAGGGGTTTTTACACTAGGGGGTGACACCCCTCATTTTATGTGTTATACTTCAATTATTAAGTAGATGCACCCTGAATTTATCTCCCGCAGTGCGAACTGAGAGGGAGATTTTTGTTTAGATTGGTTTTCAACTCCTATGGTGTCTTTCAATCCTAAAGGACGATTCAGCCGACCTATCTTCCAATATGGTCTTCTAGCGCTGATGACTTTAATACTCGGTGTATCTTTACCCCAGTTACCGTTTTGGGATCATTCCCCTGTTCCCCACTCCGGGAAGGAAGTTTTGGTGCGTCAATTCCTGTCCCATGCGTCCGAACTCGCTATCCGTTATCAACAAAATCAAACGATTTCTTCCGTTTCCACCCAGAATTAAATAACCTCAATAAAAAACCACCTCGGAATTTACCAAGGTGGTTTTTTAGGGTGTAGGGGAATGGAGCATATGGGAATCGAACCCATGTCCAGAACAAGTATTTACTCCTTGCTCATTCACAGACTTAGCCTTTCTGATCCTCAAGGCGGGAACCCCTCATTATCCCGAAGGGTGGGATGCACTGGTTAAATCTTAGCTAACTCTCAACCAGAGGAACGAAGTTAGAGCATCCGTTGGGGGTTGGTCTATTGTCCTTAACGGAGTCAAACGATAGACGCTCGAACCTACAAGAGGTGTTTAGGCAGCAACAGCGGCTGATTTACGAGCAAAAGGAACGATATTGTTCGCAGTTACATTTTGTTTGAGCCTGGATTTACGAGAGGTGACTCACTCTCGGCCTGCATCACTTGGTAGCTTTCCTTACCCTGTCGAAACCAGTAATGCCCCTTGCACTATTACTATACTAGACAATATTTTTGCGATCGTCAAGTTCTGGTTAAAAAATTTTCCGAGAAGCAGCACAGAAGCGATCGCAACTCTTACACTATGTATGGTCTAGTGATCTTTGCTAAATTGTAATAAATTTAAGGGAAATAACGCCTTGAAGCTAGGATATTTTCACCATGTCTCAAACCTATGAAGTCTGGAAAACTGCTGAACTCTCTCAAGCCTTTTTAGAGGGAGTCCGAGGGGCAATTCCCTTAGCGGCGGAACAAATTGATATTTTATTAAGAATACTCAGAAAAGCTCAACCTCATCTCGATAGTTTTTTAGATTTAGGCTGTGGAGATGGAGTTTTAGGACGATCTATTTTAAGGGAATATCCTCATGCAAAAGGGGTGTTTTTAGATATTTCTGAAACAATGGTTCAAGTGGCACAAGAGAAAGTGGATCAGTCTTCGGGAAATCTTACTTTTATTTTACAAGATTTTAGCCAAAAAGATTGGGTTAATCAACTTCAAAATCAGGCTCCCTTTGCTGCTATTATATCCGGGTTTTCAATTCACCATCAACCGGATGAACGTAAAAAAGAATTATATCAGGAAATTTTTGATTTACTCAAACCCGGAGGTATTTTCCTCAATTTAGAACATATTGCCTCAGCGACTCCTTGGGGTGAGCAGTTATTTGATGAATTATTCATAGATTCTTTATATGCCTATCATCAACAATTAGGCAATAATTTATCACGGGAAGAAGTCGATCAAAAATATTATAATCGATCAGATAAAACTGCCAATCTTTTAGCTTCTGTTGAATTGCAATGTGAGTGGTTACGGGAGATGGAATATCAAAATGTAGATTGTTTTATGAAATTATTTGAAATCGCCTTATTTGGAGGAATAAAACCCTAACTCAGGTGGATGTCTTCTGGAATATAGGGTGTAAAATAGTCTTAATTCCTAAAGTTTTCTGACTGATTTAGATTTGTTTCAAAAGTAAAGCCTATAATAGGAGAACTATTTTACTGGATTGACTATGAAACTTTCCTCTGATATCAAGATTCCTTTCCCCCGTCCCCTCGTCTTTAATACCTATCGAGATCGATTAATTGAGGTTGTTAATTTATTACCCCCTAAAAATGCTGTGAAGTTAGTTTCTCGTCGCGTTGAAGGAGATACGGTTTATACGGTTTATGATTGGGAATCATCAGAAGATGTTCCAGCGCTGTTTGAAGATATATTAAAATATGACAAACTGCGCTGGACAGAATCAGATACTTGGAATGGGCAGAATTTTACCTTAGATTGGCACATTAAAACCCAAGCTTTTACAGAAGCATTCCACTGTTCGGGTAAAAATACCTTTTTAGAAGATAAAAATTCTACCTTAATTCAAACGCGAGGAGAAATTGAACTAGACCCAGATAAACTAGAGGGAATTCCTGTATTTCTCAGAAGTCAATTAGCAAATGTATTTGAGGAAGTTCTAGGAAAGAAACTTGAACCCAATTTAATCGAGATGGGGAAAGGAGTACAAAAATACTTAGAAAAACATAAATAAATTTTACTTTCTCCAGAAGTTATTCAGTTCTGAGGGTTGGGGGATGGTTTCGACCTGGGAGACTAAACTGTCATTCAGGAAACTGTCACCCTAGCCATAAATTGGGCTACACCTGCTATGATCAGTTGGCTACTAATTGTAATTTCTGAAAACGGATAGGTTGTTGTTTTTTACAAATTCTAAACCTTCAATGGCAAAATTGGCTTCTTCCAAGATTGAATTGCAAAATCGTCAAAGGGTACTGCTTCAGGTTCAAAAAGAAGTAAAGCAGTATCGGTTACAGTCGTTACATCGCGCCGTTTTAACGCATTTAGCACAGGAAACTCCCCCCTTAAAAATGCGACGAATTTGGGATGTGGAGTTAAAAGTTAGCCATCATCCCAGTGTTCGTTTAACACCGGATACGGGAATTATTCAAATTTTTGATCGCTTGAATGGGAGATTATTAATTTTAGGTGCTCCGGGCTCAGGAAAAACAACAACGTTAATCGGATTAACTAAAGTATTGGTTAGTCGCGCGGAAAGGGATACGGAAGAACCTATTCCGGTTTTACTAAATTTATTAACCTGGAAAAATCCACAACAAACTCTCGCGGATTGGATTTTAGAACAACTTCATCTGAAGTATGGGATTGCTATTAATCAGGGTGAAAATTGGATGCAGCAACTAAAAATTTTACCCTTATTAGATGGATTAGATGAACTTCCTTTCGCAAAACAAGTTCAATGTATTCAAGAGATTAATCAACTGTTAAATGGAGAGATCGCACCGTTACATTTAGTCGTTTGTGCCAATGTTTTAAGTTATCAAAAACTTCCAGAACGCTTAGTTCTCAATGGTGCAATTTTTTTACGTCCTTTAACCTCTCTCCAAATTCAAGATTATCTGATTAATTCTCGTAGTCGAGAATTGTGGCAAAATATTGAAACCGATGAACCGTTATTAAAGTTAGCAAAAGTTCCGTTATATTTAACTATGATGACGTTAGCTTATGAAGAAATTTTAATGATGTCTTGGAAACATCTAAATTCTTTTGAAGAACAACGTCAGTATTTATTTAATGCTTATATTCGTCGTCAACTGCATCAAGATATTTATAAATCAGAATATCCTCCAGGAAAAGCCCCGAAATCTGAGAGTTTTAGACGGTGGTTAGGATGGTTAGCAACTCATCTTAAAACCGATGAAGCCACAGAATTTTGTGTTAAAAAAATCCCGATCCATTGGTTAAATGATGAAGGACAAAAGCAACGTTATAAATTAACTTTAAAGATAATTTTAGGGTTAATCTGGGTGATGATTTTGCTGATTATATTAGCTGGAGTTATCTTACGTCAAACTCCACTATTAATTATGGGAATGGGTCTAGGATTATTGTTTGCAATTTTATTAGAAACATCAGGTTTAAAGGAAACAATAGAACAGTTTGCTATTCGATGGGTTTTGTGGAAAGATGGGAATATTCCTTGGAATTATCAACGGTTTTTGAAAGATTGCAGTCGTAAATTATTGTTACATAAAATAGGCGATCGCTATCGTTTTATTCACCGTTTATTACAGGAACATTTTGCAAATAAAATTTAAGAGTTAAACTAGAATAATTGAAGTCTTTGTTATGTTGAGTGAAATGAAGCATCTCAGAAAGTGTTTATTGTTGACGCAGACTTCAATACCTTGGACAATCCATATCATAGAAAATTAATCTTGACAAGAGGTTCTATTTGGTTTACTATAGTTTTCGTGAATCGAAGCGGGAGTCAAAAACTGGGGGGATTCACGAAAAACGCCAGAACCTCGACAATTAAATAGTTTTTATTGTTGAGTTAGGTTAATTATTGCCAATCTCTTGCAATAATGAAGGCTGAAATGAGGCTAAAAATGAGGTTCACGAAAAGTGGCTTCAAAATGCCTACTCTATCCCAGTTTCAGGGGACAGTCTTTCAACTAATAGAATCCCGTTCGCGGGACTGAAACAAGCAGGAAGCCAAGCAATAATACAAGAAATTGCTTTACTTTCAACTAATAGAATCCCGTTCGCGGGACTGAAACAAGAAAATAGTCAATGAATCTGCTTTTTGAGGGGATACTTTCAACTAATAGAATCCCGTTCGCGGGACTGAAACTGAAGATTAAGGAACTATTAGAGCGTTACAATCTTAACTTTCAACTAATAGAATCCCGTTCGCGGGACTGAAACACTTATACAATATTTGCAACTGAGTCTGAAATGTCAAAGTGCGCTTTCAACTAATAGAATCCCGTTCGCGGGACTGAAACATAACTTTTTTCGCATTTCTAACTAATTTCTTGTGTTCACTTTCAACTAATAGAATCCCGTTCGCGGGACTGAAACACAGTTTTAGGTAATCCTCCTAACTTCTGTGCTAATTCGTGCTTTCAACTAATAGAATCCCGTTCGCGGGACTGAAACAACCGCCAGTTAACTTATTAACTCCCCTAGAACAACTTTCAACTAATAGAATCCCGTTCGCGGGACTGAAACCTGGCGATCTCCTTCGCCGCACAAGTTTTCCCGCTTTCTTTCAACTAATAGAATCCCGTTCGCGGGACTGAAACGATTTTGAGTCTTCTTCCTCGGTGAAGGAAGCGGGTTTGCTTTCAACTAATAGAATCCCGTTCGCGGGACTGAAACGCAAAAATAGCCCCAAGAAAGAAGCAAGTTAACTGCTTCTTTCAACTAATAGAATCCCGTTCGCGGGACTGAAACACAAAAACACCACCGGGAAACTGTTACATTCACACCTTTCAACTAATAGAATCCCGTTCGCGGGACTGAAACATCCCTTAAAACTTGTATATTCTGATTTATACCCATATTTACTTTCAACTAATAGAATCCCGTTCGCGGGACTGAAACATCTTTCATCTGTTACAATGTCCTCAAGTGTTAGGTTCTTTCAACTAATAGAATCCCGTTCGCGGGACTGAAACTTACCCGCAATAAAACTGATAGTCTGGTGATCTTTTTCTTTCAACTAATAGAATCCCGTTCGCGGGACTGAAACTTGATTTAAAAGTCATTAAACCAGATGACAAAACCGCCTTTCAACTAATAGAATCCCGTTCGCGGGACTGAAACTAAACAAAAGCGGGCTTTCCCCAGGATATTCGATACTTTCAACTAATAGAATCCCGTTCGCGGGACTGAAACGTTAAAACATCCAATAAACCATCATGATTTCTATTAGCTTTCAACTAATAGAATCCCGTTCGCGGGACTGAAGCAACCCGCTACAAGATAGCCCTGAAGGGCTTACTACGTTTCTACTAATAGAATCCATTCGCGGGACTGAAACCCTACTTGTTGTTTATTGATTACTGGTTTAAATATCGTTCAATTAACACAATCGCAACAATATCATCAATGGGACGGGGTGGGGTTCGCATTCCTTTAGGAATTAAACGAGTTAACCCTTTAGGGGGATAAAGTTGCCAATAGCGATCGCGCGCTTCTAAGGTAGAATATCGTTCATTAACTTGAATAATAGATAGAGATTTTGGCAAAATTTCAGTTAGTTTTTGTTTCCATAGTTTTGAGGTGGTTTGATCCCCCATGACTACCGTTTCAATCGTAAATTGTTGACAGAGAGATTGAATTATTGTAGGAACATCCGATGCTAAAATTACCTGATGATAATATAATTGGGAATCTTCACCCATCACGGCAATTCCACACTTTTCTCGACCGGGATCAAAACCTAAAATCATGGGATTGTTTATCCTGTTGAATAGAATAAGATTGAGAGGTAGAATTTTCTAATTTATTCGGCTCTGGATTGAATGGATTGGGAAATTGAGGGATATCATTCAAGGGTTTCTGTTGTCGGGTACTAAAGATCACTTCTCCATTACGACGGGCTAATAAATCCAGTCGTAACGGCCCTATTGTATAGGCATCTTCCGCAGCAACAGCTTGAATTTCTAGGGGTTGATTATGCTCTTGCAATTGTTGAAAAAAACGAATTAATGTATCCATTCTATCATTCCCAATTTGCACTGTTCCATCAACAACCCCAACAAAACGCGCCCGAAAACTAGAAGCATCTAATAGTTGTTGCAGTTGTTTTCGTAATTGCTCATTAGATAAAGTGGAGGGATTAAAGGTTGTACCCGCAATAATTTCTCCTGTTGTAAATAATAAGCGATTGGGTTCAGCTTTTGTAAAAACCGCTACTTTTGTTTCACCCACTAAAAAGTTCGCTGCGGAAATGATTTGTACCACATAATCCCGACCATCATCAATTTGATCCATTAACTCTTCAACTTCGGCTTTGGTAATTTGAATAACTTGGGCTTGATTGGCTTTAGTATTTCCTAATTGCACCACCTCAATAGCATTATCATTGGCTTTTTGTAAAAGGGTATTAATTGCTTGTAGAGCCGTTTTAGGGTCAGTAATATGCACTAATCCACTGGCTAAAACTTCTCCTCTTTCTAAGACAACACTCCCTTCTCGTAAAAGTTGAAAATCTCGTTCAACCAGTTCAACTTGATTAGCTAAAATTTGTTTTTGCTGTTCTAATTTTTCCTGTTCTATCTCTAGTTCTTGAAGTCGAGATTCCCGTTTAGCAATAATTTTATCCTGTTCTGTAATCCGTTTTTCCTGTTGCTCAATTTCTTGATCTTGCTGTTTCATTTCTTGAGCGCGTTTAGCAATTTCTCGATCACGAGTTTTAATCTGAGCTTTAACTTGTTCTCGTTGTTGAATCAGATTTTGACGTTCCGTTCTGAGTTGGGAAATTTCTGCTTGTAAACTTTGTTTTTGTTGAAAGACCTGCTGAAGACGATTTTCGGTTCGCGCCAATTCGTCTTCCATTGCGGTTTTTTCCGATTGAATTCCTTGCAATTGTTTTTGAAGCTCTGTCAACCGACTTTGAGTTTTTTGTAATTCTTCTGCTGTTTGAAAGGCTTGTGATTGGGCCGTTTGTAGCGATTGATTAATCGCATTTAACTGATCCATTGCGGTTTTGAGTTCAACTCTGGCTTTGGCTAAATCCGTTTCTACTCGTTTTCTTTCATCTTCAGCACGAGTTAAATCTTTACGAGCATCATTGAGTCGAGTTTGAATTTTATCAATTTGAAAAACACCCCGACGCAGGGGTTTACTAGAAGCAAATAAAATCCCTAATGTCAATGCGGAAAGGACACTACCCGTTACAATAGTAACAACCATAGCAGTGTTGCGGGGGCGTAGATTGAATAAACTCAGCCTGGCCTTTCCAACTTTCGTTCCAAGGCGATCGCTGACAGTGGCAATCACGCCTCCCAAAACTAAGATAGATATAACCAGGATAATTCCTGCGGTCATACCAAAAATTTAACACTGTAGTTTAAACGGATTCGACCTCTTTTAAGGGTAAGTGTTTCCTTTAACAATTCAACTGAATTTTCTTTCGTTGGGTTTGGAAATATGCGCCCCATTAACTAGGTGAACTGCTGACTCAAGGTAACGGGATTATGAACGGTGATCTTTTTCTTATGAATCGAGATCATGTTTTTTTGTCGCAAATCTCCTAATAAACGGGTAACAGTTACTCGCGTTGAACCAATGGCTTCTGCGATCGCTTGATGGGATAACTTTAGGTCAATGCGAATCCCATCTTTACCAGGGACACCAAAATCTCGACAAAGAATCAGAAGAAAGCTGACTAATCTTGATCCCATATCTCGATGGGCTAAGGTTTCAATCATCATCTCTGTTTGTAAAATCCGAGACGATAACCCTCGCAACAACACCATTGAGAGTTCGGGATCACTTTTGAGTGCTTTCTCAACTTGTTCAATGGGAACCGAGAGCAGTTCGACAGGGGTAAAGGCGACGGCGTGGTAAAACCGATCTGACCGATGACCTGTAATTAAAGATAAAACACCAAATACACTATTTTCTCGAAGTAAAGCAACAGTAATCTCTTCTCCAGCTTCATAGACTCTGGACAGTTTTACCGCACCTTTGATCAGAACATAGACGCGCTCCGCCGGATCGCCGGGAAAGAAGATCGTCTTACCCCGTTCAAAGCTTTCCACGACGGGAGGGAATGCCCCTCCGCCGATGCTGCGGAACACTTCTGCTAACGGTCTATCATACGTCACGACCCGATCCCTTGCACTAACAATGCCCTAATTTATTCCGTATTTCAGTTTACGCTAATTGCATCATCGGTCAATTAAACAGACCAATGATTGTCCTCTGGTGCGCTTCACCCCTAGGGGGGATAGGCAAATCAATCCCTTTGAGAAGGATACCAATTGCATATAGAATAGTCTATTATGCTGAATTTGAACGGAAAAAACGCACTTGTTACTGGCATTGCCAACAATCGCTCAATTGCGTGGGGCATTGCCCAACAGCTTCATGAAGCTGGAGCTAATCTCGGAGTGACCTACCTTCCTGACGATAAAGGTCGTTTTGAAAAGAAGGTCAAAGAGTTGGTTGACCCCCTCAACCCTAGTTTGTTTTTGCCCTGTGATGTCCAGAACGATGCTCAAATTGAGGAGCTTTTTACTACCATCCGCGACCAGTGGGGGCGGATCGATATCCTCATTCATTGTCTGGCCTTTGCAGGAAAAGAGGAACTCTCAGGGGACTTTAGCAATGTATCCCGTGCCGGATTTACCCGCGCGTTAGATATTAGTGCTTACTCATTAGTACAACTGAGTGCTGCTGCTAAACCTTTAATGACACAGGGTGGTAGTATTGTCACCCTAACATATCTGGGCGGTGTGCGGGTAATTCCCAATTACAACGTCATGGGTATTGCTAAAGCAGCCTTGGAAATGAATGTTCGTTATTTGGCGGCGGAGTTAGGGCCATCGGGCATTCGGGTGAATGGCATTTCCGCAGGCCCGATTCGGACTTTAGCCTCTTCAGCCGTGGGTGGCATTTTAGACATGATTCACCACGTTGAAGAAATTGCTCCCCTAAAACGGACTGTTACCCAAACGGAAGTTGGTAACGCGGCGGCTTTCCTCTGTAGTGATTTATCCAGTGGCATTACGGGCCAAATTCTGTATGTCGATTCGGGTTATTGCATCATGGGAATGTAATCAGTTATCAGTGATCAGTCATCAGTTATCAGTGTAGAGACCCGCAATGGCGCATCTGTTATAGTAGTCAGTTTAAGAGTTAAGCGTTAAAACTTCATCAACTATCTACTGATGGACTACCGATTAACAAGTAGCTATTGACTACTAACTCTTGATAACTGATAACTGATGACTGATAACTGATGACTGATGACTGATAACTGATAACTGATAACTGATGACTGATAATACTGATCGCCCTTCTATTAATAGTTCTAATTCTAATTTAGAGATTCTCCCTCGGATGGCAACGGTACATCGAAAAACGGGAGAAACGGATGTTAATGTTACTGTTAATTTAGATGGAACTGGAGTCTGTAATGTGTCTACAGGGGTTCCATTTTTAGATCATATGTTACATCAAATTTCGTCTCATGGGTTAATTGATTTAGAGATTCAAGCGACTGGAGATATTGAAATTGATGATCATCATACGAATGAAGATGTTGGGATAACATTAGGTTTAGCGTTAGCGAAAGCATTAGGCGATCGCAAAGGAATTGTCCGGTTTGGTCATTTTATCGCCCCTTTAGATGAAGCCTTAGTTCAAGTTGCTTTAGATTTTTCCGGTCGTCCTCATCTAAGTTATAGTTTAGAAATTCCCACGCAACGAGTCGGAACTTATGATACTCAATTAGTAAGAGAATTTTTTGTAGCCATTGTTAATAATAGTCAAATGACCTTACATTTACGTCAATTAGACGGAATTAATTCCCATCATATTATTGAAGCTGGCTTTAAAGCCTTTGCTAGAGCGTTAAGAATGGCGGTTGAAATTGATCCCCGTCGTGCGAATACCATTCCTAGTTCTAAAGGCGTTTTGTAATTTTGCGGGCTGTTGGGGGTTGAGAAATTATGCTACGGTTAGACTATCCTGATTATTGTTTTGATTGAAGTTATGGTTTCTCAACCTGCAACTCTCAACCCAACAGAAATTATCTATCCCGAAAGTGATGGAAAGCCAATGGCAAATAACACAGAACAATTTAACTGGATTGTTGCAATTGAACAGAATTTAGAATGGTTATTTGCTGATAATTCTAATGTATTTGTGGCGGGAGATTTATTCTGGTATCCGGTGGAAGGAAAACCGCATATTGTGAATGCACCGGATGTTTTAGTGGTATTGGGAAGACCCAAAGGAAAACGAGGTTCCTATCTACAATGGAAGGAAGACGGAATTTCCCCGCAAGTGGTTTTTGAAATTTTGTCTCCAGGTAATACCAAGTCAGAAATGGAACGAAAATTAGTGTTTTATGAACGCTACGGCGTTGAGGAATATTATATTTATAATCCTGACAATTATCAATTCCAAGCTTGGTGGCGAGGGGATGGGGGCTTAGATCTAGTAGAAATTGCTGAAAATTTGGTCAGTCCCCGTTTACAAATTCGTTTTGAACCCTCAGAAACCGAGTTAAAAATCTATCGTCCTGATGGGGTTAAATTTCTATCTTATGTGGAAATTAATCAACAGTTAGAAGTTGAACGCCAACGGGCGGAAACTGAACGCCAACGGGCGGAACAAACGGAAACCTTATTAAGGGAAGAACAACAACGAAATCAACGGTTAGCAGAACGTTTACGACAGATGGGAATTAACCCCGATGAATTAGATTAACGTAATTAAGGGTTAAAACTGGCTAAGATTAAGGTGAGATCGTCATCGGTTCGTCCGGTTACACGAGGCGATCGCAAAAACCCCATTAATTGTTCTTTTGCATCGGTTTCATCGGTGATAGTTTCTACAAATTTAAACAAAGGAGAAAAGAAGGGATGATGGGGTTTTCCTTCGGGCATTTTTAACGCTAACATTTGTAACCCATCGGAAAAAGCAGCTAAATATTTAGGTTGTCCTAACCAGAGGTTAAATTGGGCATTTTCAACGGCATTAGGAGAAATTAAAAATACCGTTTCATTCAAATATTCTCCACTGGTTGGTATCGTTAATTCCAGAATAGTTCCCTTGTTATCTTCCACAACAATAGCCCCATCTCCTACTTGAGCAACGGCGACTAATTTCGGTGTTGCTATACCTATAATTAAAGTAGTAGCTAACTCTCTAACTTCGATTTCTTGGCTAAGAGATTCGGCTTCTAGCGCAGTTTTAGCAACAGTTAAGGCATTTTTTAAATAATCTTGCCAAGGGATATCCTTAGTATTATTATCCCCAGAATTAATCTGTTTTTCTAGGGTTTCTAATGCTGTTTTTACAGCAATATTTGCCCCCAAATCTGCTAATTTTGCCGAACCCGCCCCATCTGCAACCGCCAGAATTATCAAATCTGGAGATAACTGTTTAAAACCATGAGCATCTTGACAAGGGAGATCCTGTTTTTCATGACTGGTTCCTGTCACTGATGCCGATATAATTTGCCAATTACAAACCTGATTCATTATTAATGATTAACTTGTTTAAACACTCACATTTTCTATTATTAAACTGTTCCCCATCCCGGTGGTGGTAAAGCCACCTGTTCATCCACTTTGGAATGAGAAACTGTTTGCATACTTGTTGATAACCAAATAAACATTTCTCGAAAGTCTAACCCCTTCAATTTTAACGGAGTTCTCTGAACAATTTGAGCCAACCGATCTAAATTTGCCCCTTCTACGCCAACGGCAAAAAATGCCACCTGTTTTTTCAATTCTTCCTCTTGAATGCGTCTAGTCGCTTGTTCTGTCACCCGGTCAGTTTCTCCTTGAGGTTCACCATCCGTAATCATAAACACCCAAGGACGATAATAGGTAATCCCATTATTGCGATATTCTGATTTTCTAGCTGCAATTAAATCTAAGGCTTGACTAATAGCAGTGCCCATAAAGGTTTGACCTTGGGCGGTTAAGACCGGAGGTTCAAACTGATCGGCGGTCACGAAATCCTGTACAATCTTAACTTGATTATCAAAGGAAATAATTGCCACTTCCACTCGTTTTTTAGCGAGTTCATCCCGAATTAAATCATTTCTAAAGGTCATCAGTCCATCGTTTAAGGCGTCAATGGGAACCCCTTGCATCGATGCGGAGGTATCCAACAACAGCACACAAGGACACCGAGGTTCAGGATTTTCTGCAAATTCAACGGCTTCTTCTAGTCTCATGATTGTGATCTACTCAAGTTCTAATTACTAGGATACTATCTCTTGTTCCTTTATTGATAGTTTCAATAGCTAGAAATCTAGCCAAGATTTATTTCCAATCTTCCCAAGATTGATTAAAAATTGACATTCCGGGAAATAAAATCGGATTATTATTGCTTTCTAATAATCGTTGTAACTCCTCTAATAAAGGTTCCCGATAAGGTAAATTATCCACTAATTCATAGGGAAAAACCTGTTTTTCCAAGCTAAATGCTGCGGTTGTTCCCGCCGCCGCACCAACAGACCATTCAAAGGAATGAACCCGATAAGCCGCCGCCGCAATATGACTGGTGGCGATACTTTTTCCCGCTACTAATAGATTATCAATTTTTTGAGGAATCATGGCTCTTAACGGAATTTGAAACGGATAAGCTTGTCCTTGTCCTCGACGTTCTCCTTCCCGTTCTGTATTCCCTGGAATTTCCGGTGGACTTTGGGTTAAACAGGGATGAAAATCAATCGCATAATGACCAATTCCAACGGTATCCGCATAAATTGTAGCCCTAGAACGGGGTTGAATATCAGCAATTGTTTCTTGTCCTGAAAGTACAGGTAAACTATCTAAACCGCCTAAGTTTAACCATAGCAAACGATATTCTTCTGGGGTTAAATTATCACTATACCAATCTTGACGAAAGTTATTTCGAGAAATATCAATTTCTGACACCATAAATCCATTTTTATAACCGTAGGAAGGACGACCAATAATTCGTCTTCCTTCTCGCATATAGGGATATTTTGATAAGCCATGAACGGTTCCCATTGGGGAATTTAAACCGGATAAATATCGATAATTAGGATGTTTTTCTTTAACACCTGCACCCAGTTGGGAGTCTGTAGTTCCTTCAACTAACCAATAGAAAAACCCTAAAGCATTTTCTTCACCTTTGCGTAAGGTTTCTGTTCTTAACCCCCCCTTCCATCCTCCGGGTTCGAGTTGACCTGTTGCTTCTAATTGGGCTGGTGTTAAGATTAAATTATCCGTCGATGTTCCCGGTCGATAATCATTGCCCCATGTCCAATTTTGCATGGAAATATCCCCTGGATAAATCGGCCATTCACGGGGATTCGTAGAGCGTTTTTTATTCGGTTTCATGCTATGAATTCGCCGATAGGTATAGACTAAATTAAAATTAGCTAATCGGGGCAATTCATAACTATAATAAGGAGCATATTGTTCATAGAATGACGGTTTTTCATGGGTTTGGGGGTCGGCGGTTGCTTCCATTGCAAAGGTATAGGTAAACCCTTGAGTACAATAGGGATCTGCGGTTAAACTTGATGCAGTGGGTTCTTGAGGAGAACGGGGATCAATTCCGAGTTGATGAGGAATATTCGTTAAACCAATAATTTCCCCGGTTTCTGTCGCTTCAATAATATACCAATCTGCTCCTTGATCAGCTTTTATTTTAGGGATAAATCGAATAATAGTTTTATTAAAGCGTTGAGAATTGTTATAATTATAAGCATCATCAATTATTTGAGATAAGGGTTCTGTATTTAAGGGCGGTGTTCCGGGTAAAGGTTGATGTTGAATAGCGATCGCTTCAGTAATTTGATTATCAGTAATAGTCATATCTTTAATGACTGTGGAAGGAAACCAATGTAATCTTCCTTTTCCTTTTTTTTCAGCTTTTTTCAACATTTTTAATAATATTTCATTCCCCGCTTCCGGCATAAAACAGGCTTCACTGACCCAACAAGCGCCAGGGTTCAATATTCCATATTTATTTTTAATTCCTTCTCGTAATTCTAAATACCCTCTAGGATATAATAAAAGAGATCGTTGGGTCGGTCGTTCATCTAATGCAGAGGTTCCTTGGGCGGAAATTTGACCCCCTACCCAGTCGGTAATTTCCGTTAAACAAACGGTTTTTCCATTGAGTAATCCTTCATAAGCAGCCGCACTTCCTGCTAATCCTCCCCCAACGATTAACAAATCACATTCTACTTTTTGATCAATTCGAGGAGGAGTTGTTAAAGCGAGGGATAAACTTGGATAAAATGAAATTAAACTGATGATTAAACTGATGATTGATTTGGGAGACATAAGCGTTATGTTTGATCTATTTTTTATAGATATTCAATAAATTTTAAGATCCTCAGCATTAAATGAACTAGGTTTTTAGAGCTTGATTTCAAAAATCATAAACTTTGATAGAGACCGGGTGCGTCTAACCTTGAGAAGATAAAATTTTTATTTTTAACAGAATTGCAAGTCAGATCGATACAATAGAAAATAGCACTCTGAACTGGGCTAAAATCCCCGTGTATTTTCCGCGTTAAATGCTCTGTTCCTCACCCTAATTATGATTGAACTCCTTGCGGTGCTATCGGCATCGGCGGCGGCAGGATTAAGAATAGCTTTACCCTTGCTGGTCATTGGCTTACTGCAAAATGATTTATGGTCGCGTGTACCCTTTCTGTCTCGATTTTCACCACAGGTTGTTATCGGGGTGCTCGTCAGTTGGTCATTATTTGAAATTTTTGCATCTAAAAAACTCCTGGGACAGCGTATTTTACAAATAATACAATTACTATTTAGCCCCTTTGTTGGTGCTATCATGGGTTTAGCGATCGCAGAAGTCACTCATGTTGAACCTCGCTTATTTTGGATTATTGCCATTGTTAGCGGTTTACTCGCTCTGGTTTTACAATTAGTGCAAACTGGATTATTTTATCGCTTGCGAGGTTTACCCGTCTGGGTGATTTTAGGGCAAGATATTCTTTGTGTTTTCCTGGTGATTTTTGCCTTTGATGCGCCTCAACAGGGAGGGTTAATTGCCTTATTATTATTGTGGCTTGCCATTCGGATTTCTAAAGAATGGTATCGCTGGTATAAAAAACAAGGTCAACTCGGAGAACGTAACCCCCGACGTTATAAACGGGAACCGGATTAATAGGAATATTGAACAGGCAAGATGCCTGTTCCACATCCGCTATAACAACCCAACGAAATGTAGAGGGCCTTGTCCGGTAATGATTTCTAATAAAATTGCCATCATTCCTAACATGGCTAACCGACCATTCCAGACTTCAGCCGTTGTTGTCAGTCCCCATTCCCAACGTTCTTGAGGATACAGCTTGGTTTGTTTACCGGGATGGACTACATCAGAGAACTTAATATTAGGAGCATCTAAGGCTTCTATTACCATTTCTGCTAAATCATTAATAAATACAGGATGGGTATTTAAGGCAGGAACTCGATGGAATTTTTCAATACCAGATTCTTCCGCCAGTTCCCGATATTCCATATCAATTTCTTCTAAAGTTTCGATATGTTCAGAGACAAAACTAATGGGAACTACCACTAATTCTTTAACCCCTTGTTCTGCTAATTCAGGAATCGCTTCTTCGGTATAAGGTTTCAACCATTCCACCGGGCCAACGCGACTTTGATAAGCTAAAACATGGGGGTTAGGACGATTTAACGTCTGCATAATTGCCGCCGTACACCCTTCAATTTCATCTCGGTAGGGGTCTCCGGCTTCTTCGACATAACTCACCGGAACACCATGAGCACTAAAGAAAATGGGAACTTGTTCCGGGTGTTCACAATGTTCTATTTCTTGATGAATTAATTCCGCCATTGCTTGTAAATAACCGGGGCGATTATACCAAGAGGGAATCACGGTATAATCAATTTTTTGTAAACTGGGATCTTGTTGCCAAAGTTTTTCTAAAACTCGAAAACTGGAACCACTGGTACTAATTGAGAATTGCGGATATAAAGGTAAAATAACTAATTGTTCGATTTGATCACGTTTAATTTTAGCTACTGCTTCTTCAGTAAAGGGGTTCCAATAGCGCATCCCCACATACACCCGCATATCCTGGCCTTTGTCTTGTAAAGAGGCTTGTAAAGCCAGAGCCTGCTCTTCGGTAATCCGTCGCAGGGGAGAACCGCCCCCAATGGCTTTATAATTTTCTTGGGATTTCTTATAGCGTAGCGTCGAAATCATCCAAGCCAAAGGTTTCTGCATCCAAGCAAAGGGCAAACGGATAATTTCTGGGTCTGAAAATAGATTATACAAAAAGGGGCGAACATCTTGCAGTTGCTCTGGCCCGCCCAGATTTAGCAGTAAGACTCCGACTCGTCCCATAGCGGATACTTCCTATCCTAAGATTTGTTAACTATTTTAATAATATATTGTCCTTGTGGGTTAGTCGATCTTTTCGTTCATAAAAAATTTTCTCATTATGGCAACCATCCTCAGAAGCTTAAGTTACCGTTATCAATGGCTCTATGATACAATTTCCCGACTCGCCGCCTTGAGTGTTGGGGGTGAGAGTCGGTTTCGGGAATTACCGTTAAAAGGATTAACCCTAAACCCGGAAACAAAAGTTTTGGACTTATGTTGTGGGAATGGACAAGCAACGGGGGTATTAGTTGAATATTCCCAAAATGTTACGGGGTTAGATGCGTCTCCCCTTTCCCTCAAACGCGCTAAAAATAATGTTCCTCAAGCGCAATATGTAGAAGCGTTTGCAGAAAATATGCCGTTTGCAGATAACAGGTTTGATGTCGTTCACACCAGCGCCGCGTTACATGAGATGAACCCTGAACAATTGCAACAAATTCTCAATGAAGTTTATCGCGTTCTCAAACCGGGGGGGACTTTTACCCTCGTTGACTTCCATCCTCCGACAAATCCCCTGTTCTGGCCGGGGGTAGCGTTATTTCTCTGGTTATTTGAAACGGAAACGGCTTGGCAACTGTTAAAAACAGATGTACCTCAATTAATATCACAAATTGGCTTTACTGTCAATCCCCCTCAACTTTATGCGGGAGGAAGTTTACAAGTAATTCAGGGTGTTAAACCTTGAGCCTTTCTATCTGTTTTTGGAATAGAAAATATCGGTCTAGGTTCCCGAATTAAGCTTTTTCTAAAGGTGCCATTGTTAACCCTTCTCGACTTAATTGTTGATGATAGAGTTCAGCTTGTTCTTGGGGGCCGACCCATACCGTTGCTTGACCGTCATAATGAACTTGATTCGTTAATTCCCAAGCGAGATCACTGGTCATCCCCGGAATATATTTCATCAAACAATTAGCAACGTGCTGAAACGTATTAAAATCATCATTTAATACAATGACCTTATAATTCGGATAAAGTTGATTAACCGTTTGGCTGGCGCGAGTTGGTGCAACAGTAGGGGAACTGGTCATCCCTTGAATTGAAGCTAAAATCTTTTTACTCATATCAATCACCCTCATTTCAATCTCAATACACATTAAAGAATAATTTTTTATCCTCATTCACCCCAACCCGAATCCTGTCGGTTTTGGGTCGTGATGAAAGTTATTATACCTTAACCGGGGGATTGTCGTTGTCAATTTGATCAGCAGAAGATATTTTACCCGGATTCTTATTAAATTTAACCTGAATTTTGTAAACCCGTAGTAAGCCCTTCAGGGCTATAAAAACCGGATTTTTGCAATAGTTTATTTACCCATCAAAAGATAACTAGAGAAACCCCGTTTCTGTTTAGCGACTTTGGGTGATCTCCCTGAACTTACGCTTAACACTGTAATTACTTCGTAGTGAGTCCTTTAGGACTCTCAGAAAGCCCTGAAGGGCTTACTACGTTTTAGTGGTCAACGGTTAAAAATCCTTAATCTACTTTGGGCGGTATGATCGTAGAGGATAGAAAAGTTTTGTCTAAGCCAGAAAGTGAAATTTTGGGAAGCGGCATTATGAAGTCAGTCACAAAAATCTCACTCGCAGAGTTTCTTTCTCAACCCAATATTGAGGCTTCTCCCGCATGGGAATTAATTAATGACCAACCAAGTCAAAAACCAATGCCAACGCTGTTTCACTCACGCCTACAACGCAATCTGGTTAATTATATTAATCAGCATACCAATCAGTTTGAGGCGGTGCAAGAATTACGTTGTCTAGTTCCTCCCTACTCACCTGTACCCGATATTGCTATTATTAGTTGCGATCGCCTTGCTGATGAAGACAGGCCATTTAACGGGGCTCCAGATTGGTTAATTGAAATCCGTTCACCGGATCAAAATACCTTAGACTTACAAAAGAAGATTCTCCATTGTCTGAGTAACGGAACACAATTGGCTTGGTTAATTGATATCTCTCGTCAACAAGTTTGGGTGTGGTGGGGTGATGAGTTACCATTAGTTTGTTCAGGTGTAGACATTTTGCCAAGTTTGGGTGATCTCCCTGAACTGACGGTTAACGCTGTCATGGCGATGACTCAGCGACAGTATTTCCCCTAAATCTATTCCTGATTAGACATTTTATAAGTTAAAATAAAATAGGAAAAAATGTTTTGATAAAATTAACACATCTTTGGAAAATCTAACTATGCCTCTTGGCTGGGATACTTCTAATTTCCCAACCTCTACAATGGAACAATTTACAAAGCAAGTACATCCGCTCGATCCCAATAACAGACGGCATTGGGTATTAGGAATCATCAAAGTTTTTTTTGGTTGGTTGTTGAGTGCTGTGGCTATAATGATGGGTGCCCCCTTTTGGTTTGAGCTACTAGGTAAATTTATCAATGTCCGTAATGCTGGTCAAGTACCTGAATCAACATCTAAGGATAAGCCTAGTTGAGCAGAGTTTGGTAAAAAGTGTTAGCGGGAGAAGAACATCCCAATTATGCTACCGCCCTCAACAATAATGAGATTCTTCGCTGCGCTTAAAATGACAATTATATATAGTGGGTACTTGTCATCCTGAATGGAGCAAAGCGGAATGAAGGATCTCTGATGATTTAGTGAGAACACAATGAGATTCTTCGCTGTGCTCAGAATGACAATTATATATAGTAACTCCGCTCAAGAGGTCAAACAAATCTATAGGGAAAATCAAATAGCATTTAAACTTTCAATATATAATTCAATCGCTTCTGTAATATTATCAATGGCTTCTTCAAAGGAATCTCCTTGAGAATGACAACCTTTGAGAATAGGGCAAAAAGCATGATAACCTCCATCGGGTTCTTTTTCCAGAATAACGGTATAATTGTAAACTTGTTTATTATTGTTATCCATAGGTTTTTAACGGATTAGTAATCTACCGACTTTTACCTCAATATTATTTCATAATAACTTACAGTTCCCTCCTGTAGATCCCAGGTTTCGGAATTGGATTTACCTTAAGGGAAGAAAAAACTCACGGCTTGAGCAATGACTCACAAACAGAAGTAACGAAAGTTTAAGTAATCGCAATTATTTTTAGTTTTGTTAGGGATTATTAATAATTGACTCCAACCCCGACAATAAAAGACATAGAAGCGATCGCCCTTAATAAATTTTACAAAAATCCCCGATCCACTTCCTTAAAGTTTTCCTTAAGATATACCATTAGAACTCTGTCTAATTGGAGAATAGAGCATAATTTAGGTCATTCCCTCCTTGAACAACGCATTCGTCACCCTGACAAACGGTTCATTCCTATCCCTCTCGTCATAGATAACGTTAAATTAATTGCAATGAATACTCAAGCATTCCCCGAAAAACAAGGTCTCTACGATCCTCAATTTGAACACGACGCCTGTGGGGTCGGGTTCATCGTCCATCAGAAGGGGCAAAAATCCCATGATATTGTTGAAAATGCCTTAACCATATTACTCAACCTCGACCATCGCGGCGCCTGTGGGTGTGAAGTCAATACCGGAGATGGGGCGGGAATTTTAATGCAGGTTCCCCATAAATTCCTTAAAAAAGTCACCGCAGAACAGAATATTAATTTACCCGAACCCGGACAATATGGGGTTGGGATGATTTATAGTTCCCCTGACCCCCAACAGCGCCAAAAAGGTCGGGAAATCTTTGAAAAAATTGTCACCGCAGAAGGTCAAACCGTTCTCGGTTGGCGGGATGTTCCTACGGATCATTCTAGTTTAGGGAATACCGCCCAGTCTAGTGAACCCTTTATGCAGCAGGTGTTCATTGGTCGTAATCCTAATATTAGCGATGATCTGGTATTTGAACGCAAACTCTATGTGATTCGTAAATTATCCCATACAGAAATCCGCGTTCCCGGTGCTGATCCCTATTGGTATATTTCCAGTCTGTCCTGTCGGACAATGGTGTATAAAGGGATGTTGATGCCTGTGCAGGTGGGACAATATTACCCGGAACTCCATGATCCTGATATGGAAAGTGCGTTGGCGTTGGTTCACTCTCGCTTCAGTACCAATACCTTCCCCAGTTGGGAACGCTCTCACCCCTATCGTTACATTGCCCATAACGGTGAAATTAATACCCTCCGAGGCAATATTAACTGGATGACCGCCCGCCAGTCGATGTTTGAGTCGGAATTGTTTGGGGAGGATCTCAAGAAAATTCAACCCGTGATTAACGTTAATGGTAGCGATTCTACTATTTTTGATAATGCCTTAGAATTGTTAGTCTTAGCAGGGCGATCGCTTCCCCATGCGGTGATGATGATGATCCCCGAACCTTGGACAGCCCACGAGTCCATGAGTGAGGAGAAAAAAGCGTTTTATGAATACCATTCCTGCTTAATGGAACCTTGGGATGGCCCCGCTTCTATTGCCTTTACCGATGGTACGATGATGGGGGCTGTTCTCGATCGCAACGGGTTACGACCTTCCCGCTATTATGTAACGAAAGATGATCTGGTGATCATGGCATCGGAAGCCGGAGTGCTCCCCATCGAACCGGAACGAGTCGCCTATAAAGGTCGTTTACAACCGGGGCGGATGTTCCTGGTGGATATGGAACAGGGGCGGATCATTGCGGATGAGGAAATTAAGTCTAAAATTGCTACAGAACAACCCTATCGGGAATGGTTGAATGAACATTTAGTCGCCCTGGAAAACCTCAAAGACCCCGTAGAGACGAGCCATGGCGCGTCTCTACAGGAGACTTTAGTGCAACAACAAACCGCCTTTGGCTATACCTTTGAAGATTTGCGGCTGTTGTTAACGCCAATGGCGCGGGATGGCGTTGAGGCGGTGGGTTCCATGGGAACCGATACCCCGTTGGCGGTGTTATCTGACCGCCCGAAACTGCTTTATGAGTATTTTCAACAACTGTTTGCTCAGGTCACAAACCCCCCTATTGACTCCATTCGGGAAGAAATTATCACCTCCGCCGATACTACTATCGGGGCGGAACGCAACTTGTTAAAACCCGAACCGGAAAGCTGTCATCTGATCAAACTCAAAACCCCCATTCTCAGTAATGCCGAATTAGCAAAACTGAAAGCGGTTAACGAAGATGGATTTCACGCAATTACCCTGCCGATTCTGTTTAACCCCAAAGATGGGGTAAATGGTTTAGAAGCAGCCATGAAGGGGATTTTTGAGCAGGCTGACAAAGCAATTGAAGCCGGGGTGAACCTCTTGATTTTGAGCGATCGCGGTGTTGATCCGAATAACGCCCCCATTCCCGCTTTATTAGCCGTATCCGGTTTACATCACCATCTAATTCGTCACGGAACTCGCACCCGGGTGGGGATTATTTTAGAATCCGGTGAACCGCGAGAAGTCCATCATTTTGCCGTTTTAATCGGGTATGGTTGCTGTGCGATTAATCCCTATATCGCTTTTGAAAGTATCCACGATATGATCTCTCAAGGATTATTAGTCGGGGTAGACTACAAAACCGCCTGTAAGAATTACGTTAAAGCAGCAACAAAAGGGGTAATTAAAGTTGCTTCAAAAATTGGAATTTCCACCCTACAAAGTTATCGGGGAGCTCAAATTTTTGAAGCCATTGGGTTAAATCAATCGGTGATTGATCGATACTTTAGTTGGACGGCTTCTCGCATTCAAGGTGCTGATTTAGAAGTAATCGCAAAAGAAGCTATTTTACGCCATACCAATGCGTTTCCTGACCGTCCGGGTGATCAAACTCCGACCCTGGATGTGGGGGGAGAATATCAATGGCGTAAAGACGGAGAAGCCCATTTACTCAGTCCTGAAGCGATTCATTCTCTACAAAAAGCCGTTAAGATTGGGGATTATGAATTGTTCAAAAAATATGCCCAGTTAGTGAATGAACAAAACCAGAAATATTTCACTTTGCGGGGTTTATTACAATTCAAAGATCGTCAACCTATTCCAATTGAAGAAGTTGAACCCATTGAAGCCATTATGAAACGGTTTAAAACTGGGGCGATGAGTTATGGTTCAATTTCTAAAGAAGCTCATGAGACTTTAGCGATCGCCATGAACCGCATTGGCGGTAAGTCTAACACAGGAGAAGGCGGCGAAGACCCAGAACGTTATACCTGGACAAACGAACAAGGGGACTCGAAAAATAGCGCCATTAAGCAAGTCGCCTCCGGTCGGTTTGGGGTCACGAGTTTGTACCTTTCCCAAGCTAAGGAAATTCAAATCAAAATGGCCCAGGGCGCTAAACCCGGAGAAGGAGGACAACTACCCGGACGGAAGGTTTATCCGTCTATTGCTAAAGTTCGTCACTCAACGCCGGGGGTGGGTTTAATTTCTCCTCCTCCTCACCACGATATCTATTCCATTGAGGACTTAGCCGAATTAATCCACGACCTGAAAAACTCCAACCGGGCGGCGCGGGTAAGTGTGAAATTAGTCTCGGAAGTCGGAGTTGGAACCATTGCTGCGGGGGTTGCTAAAGCCCATGCCGATGTAGTATTAATCTCCGGTTTTGATGGGGGCACGGGTGCATCTCCCCAAACCTCCATTAAACACGCCGGACTGCCTTGGGAGTTGGGGTTAGCGGAAACCCATCAAACTCTGGTGTTGAATAATTTGCGATCGCGCATTGCCGTCGAAACCGATGGTCAGATGAAGACCGGACGGGATGTTGTAATTGCGGCGTTGTTAGGGGCTGAAGAGTTTGGCTTTTCAACCGCACCGTTAGTCACCTTGGGTTGTATTATGATGCGGGTGTGCCACTTGAATACCTGTCCGGCTGGAATTGCCACCCAAAACCCCAAACTGCGGGAAAGCTTCACGGGGGAACCGGAACACACCGTTAACTTTATGAAGTTCATCGCCCAGGAAGTGCGGGAACTGATGGCGGAGTTAGGTTTCCGCACCATTAGTGAAATGGTGGGACGCACGGATGTATTAGAACCCAAAAAAGCCGTTGACCATTGGAAAGCCAAAGGCATTGACCTCTCAAAAATCCTGTATCAACCGGAAGTTGGGGAAGATATCGGTCGTTATTGTCAAATTCCCCAAGATCACGGGTTAGATAAATCTCTGGATATCACGGTGTTACTGGATTTGTGTAAACCTGCCATTGAGAAAGGGCAGAAAGTGAGTGCTACCTTACCGATTAAAAATATTAACCGGGCGGTAGGAACCATTTTAGGCAATGAAATCACCAAAAACCATTGGCACGGTTTACCAGAAGATACGGTGCATCTGCATTTCCAAGGCAGCGCAGGTCAAAGCTTTGGGGCGTTTGTTCCCAAGGGGGTAACGTTAGAATTGGAAGGAGATGCTAACGACTATCTCGGTAAGGGGTTAAGCGGAGGCAAGATTATTATTTATCCCCCGGCTCAATCCACGTTTATCCCCGAAGAAAATATTATTATCGGGAATGTGGCTTTATATGGGGCGACGGGAGGAGAAGTCTATATCCGAGGGTTAGCGGGTGAACGTTTCGGCGTGCGTAACTCTGGCGTGAGTGCGGTTGTGGAAGGTGTGGGAGATCACGGTTGTGAATATATGACCGGAGGTAAGGTCGTTGTCCTTGGCCCCACTGGACGTAACTTTGCGGCAGGAATGAGTGGCGGAATTGCCTATATCTTGGATGAAACGGGGGATTTTGCTACTCGTTGTAATACGTCAATGGCGGATTTAGAACAGTTGGAAGACCCGGAAGAAATTAATCAGGTTTACCAATTAATTGCTAAACACGCGGAGTATACCAAGAGTCAAAAAGCGTTGAAAATTTTAGCCCATTGGACGGAAATGATTCCGACGTTTGTTAAAGTGATTCCACGAGATTATAAGCGGGTTTTAGAAGCATTAAAAGAAGCTGAACAATCCGGTTTAACTGGGGATGAAGCGTTAACGGCGGCGTTTGAAGCAAATTCCCGTGATGTGGCGCGGGTTGGCGGAAGTTAATCTGGGGTCAGAAACCGGGTTTCTTAAGCTATCTTTCGGTTGAGAAACAAAGTTATGACAGAAACCCGGTTTCTCGGTACTCGGTGGGGGTCAGAAACCGGGTTTCTTAAGCTATCTTTCGGTTGAGAAACAAAGGTTATGGCAGAAACCCGGTTTCTCGGTACTGGTGGGGGTCAGAAACCGGGTTTTTTAAGATATCTCTCAGTTGAGAAACAAAGATTATTGCAGAAACCCGGTTTCTTGTTTCTCGGATTTTATTCGGCAAAGGTTAAATGTTGGATTAATTTATGGCTTTTTGAATAATCTTCTAAAAAGTAACGGTAATCCTCTGCTGAGGAAAGTTGCGATCGCACTCCTTCTAATTTCGCTAAACTCCCCCGTCGCAAATCAATATAGTCTTGATAACTGGAAAATTCCCACTCTTCGGCTTTTTTAACAAGATTAGCACTGACTGGATTTAAGTGAATATAGCGAGTTAGGTGTAATAAATATTCTTCTTGATCAACATGAATCGCCTGAAATCGTCCCTGAAAAAGTGAACCCACTCTATGATAACGTTTATTCATCGCTTTTGTATAAGACAGAGAAAACGACTGCATTAAATCTGAGAAGTTATCGGTTTGCAGGTAAACTAATAAATGATAATGATTAGGCATCAGACAATAAGCAATAATATCAACCCCATTAGTGATTAGATGGTTTCTTAATTGTCGCAAAAAATAAATATAGTTATCCCGTTCAAAAAAGATAAGTTGACGGTTATTGCCTCGGTTATAAACATGATAGTAATTACCCGCTTGAAAGATAACTTGACGACGTGGCATATTAAAGGATGGGTTAAAATTTAGAAACAGGGTTTCTCAACACAGGGTTTCTCAACAAAAATTATAGTCTGTGGGGACTCAGAAACCAGGTTTCTTAAGCAATCTCTCGGTTAAGCAACAAAGGTTATGGCAGAAACCCGGTTTCTCGGTACTCTGGTGGGGACTCAGAAACCAGGTTTCTTAACCTATCTCTCGGTTGAGTCACAAAAGTTATTGCAGAAACCCGGTTTCTCGGTACTCTGGTGGGGACTCAGAAACCAGGTTTCTTAACCTATCTCTCGGTTGAGTCACAAAAGTTATTGCAGAAACCCGGTTTCTCGATACTCTGGTGGGGACTCAGAAACCGGGTTTCTTAACCTATCTCTCGGTTGAGTCACAAAGGTTATGGCAGAAACCCGGTTTCTCGATACTCTTGTGGGGTTCAGAAACCGGGTTTCTTAACCTATCTCTCGGTTGAGCAACAAAAGTTATGGCAGAAACCCGGTTTCTCGGTTCTCTTGTGGGGGCTCAGAAACCGGGTTTCTCAATCAATCTCTCGGTTGAGCAACAAAGTTATGACAGAAACCCGGTTTCTCGATACTCTTGTGGGGGCTCAGAAACCGGGTTTCTCAAGCTATCTCTCGGTTGGGTAACAAAGGTTATGGCAGAAACCCGGTTTCTCGATACCTATCTACAAATCGGGACGCGAGAGAAGAGCTAAAAGGCCTGTTGTCCAAAATAGAGGGTGAGAAGATTCCCGTGTAAGCGAGGGGAGATGACCAACGGGAGCGTTGTATTTAAATTGGATATTCCAATGCCCCCAACCCAATTGATAACTCCGGCTTAAATGTTTATCTATCGCTATTGTGTAGTAGTATAGATCCCACTCCACTCGATCGCAGAAAATTCTCCATATTTTCTCATCATATTCCCTGGTTCCCCCCAGACTTTGATAGATACGTTTTTGCACCGAAAAACCAAACCGACCATCACTGTATTTTACCCAAAGCTGATCAATAATGCGGAGGTCTTCACTGGGGAAATTGTTGATATCTTCGATGCTCACATTATACTGGTCTTTCCCCATTACTTCTAGCATCATGCTAACTGTTTCCTCATCAGCTTCTCGCCACCTTGCCGCAGCGAGATAACCTTCTAATTGCTGATATTTTGATTGGCGTAGGCGTTCCGTTTCTTCTTCCAGTTGTCGCTGACGTTTCACTTCTTCTTCTTGGCGTAGGCGTTCCGCTTCCAGTTGTCGCTGATATTCTGTATTTTGTTGACCCTGTATCGCGTTCTGAATAGTCTCCTGATGGTGACTTTCCCCAACAGCCTCCAAACACCCACCCAACTTTTCTACATATTCCTTATCCCCCACTGTCAAAGCTGATGTAACAGCCTCTAATAACTCCAACAAACCCGGTTTTTGTTCTTCAATAGAAGAAACCCGATTTCTCAACATCAGCCAAACTTGTATCGAATACTCAATCTGTTTTCTTGCCCAAGATTGATCGGGTAAATGACTCAAACTCAGCGCTAAATCTAAATATAAATCGGGAATCAGATGAGGGCGATCGCATCCCGCTAACTGATAAAGACTTTGATAACTAGAAACAATCTCACCCACCAACATTTGCTTCAAACTTTCACTCGGCACTTTTTCCAATAAACTCGGCAACAGTTCAGGCAATTTCGGACGCACATCAGCATGGGAGAAATGATAGCGATCCGCCAGTAAACCCACTAAAATACAATGGCAAATTCCTAAAAACTGCGCCAGTTCTTGAATATACTTTTCTTCCTTAACGTTATATTTGTAATCCCGCTCTCTCGTGAAGCCAAACTCCCGATCTTCCTCCTCCTCTTCTAAAATTAATAAATTCAGTTCATCATCCCCACCCCGTCGCTGAATCTCCTCTAAACTTCTGCCTTTATCTAACAAAATCATCCGGTATTCTCGCCATTTTTCAGCATATTGACGGGCGATGGGATATAATACTTCTTTCCAAGGAATCGTTAGAACTTTTTCATAATGGGGGACGGTTTCTAACATATCCCAACCCGCTAAATAAATTCGCAGCAAATCCCCATCAATTTTAGATTCTAAAACGAGAGTTGGAATGGATTTGAGAACATGATGCAGAACATCCACTGCACTTTTGCCATGAGAAGATTTACTTTCCCAATCTGCCCCTTGATATCTGATCGGTCTGTCCTGACTCGTAAGGGGATAATGTTTGCAAAATTCTTGCACTTCATCGGTTAAGCGAGATTCAATCCGACTAAAACCTTGGGCAGCATTAGGGAATTTTTCAAACTCTAATGCAGGGGGTGATATAATGACTAATAAAGGAATATTTCGATAATTATCTTGATAGCTTTTATAAGCTTTTAAGATCACACTAGCGGGAGTTTTTAGGGGGAAAGTGTCTCGAATTTCTTTATCATCAGCAAGTTCTATGGCATTTAACAATTGAACACGAGATAATATCAGTTGACTTTCCCGACGGTATTCTTCTAAACGTTGTTCATGTTGTAAGCGTCTTGCTAACTGTTCGGCTTCAAAATCTTGTCGTTTTTGCAATCGCGCATTTTCGCAAAACTGCCGATAGTCTTCAAGTTCTCGATTAAATTTTTGTCGCACTCCTTCTAAAGCCGCTTGAAATTCTTGCCCCCTCGTTTGCATCGCAATTTGAGCATCAATTCTTACTGCTTCTAAAGACGCTTGAAATTCTTGTTGCCGTTCTTGTAAGTTCAATTGAGAAGCACTTCTGAAGATTTCTAGTTTTCCTTGAAATTCTTGGCGACTTTCTTCTAAATCAATTTGACTGTTAATTTGATCAATTACATTTTGTCTTTGCGTCCTCGCAATCATTGTTTGTACAAAAAAACCTTGACTTGCTGTTATCATTCCTTGTGCAAAATCCCAAACCATTTTAATTCCTCCTGGGGTTTTCAGAAACCGGGTTTCTGGAAGAAACCCGGTTTCTAGGGTTTTTAGTTAACTTTTAGTTTGTCCTCGTTCCAATGCTCTGCATTGGAATGCTGTTTTGAGGCTCCGCCTCCTGTTAGAATAGGAGGCAGAGCCTCCGTGATCTGATTTCAAGGTAGAACCTTGAAACTAGAAACCAGAAAAGCGATCGCAGAAACTCGGTTTCTATTATGTTAACTTTTGGTACAGGTATTAAAAACTAATGTAGCCGCCGCCCAACGCGCTGTATCTCCGGTAGCAAATAGCTTTCCTGAAGGGGTATAAGCACTTCCTGAAGGGGTGACATAACCGATTTTATTTCCATCAGCATCATACACATTCAAATCTGCCCCCAAACGTCCAATATATTCACCGCTACGATAAAATTTATGCCCATCAACCGTTCCCGCTTTTCCCCATCCTGAACAATGCCACCAAACCGTATTTCCACTAAAATCAATGGATTTATTATCACTAGGTGTAATCGCTCCAGAATCGGTATAATTTAACGTTTGGGGCTGATGTTCTAAGGAATAAGCCGAGGTGTTTTCTGGGTGATAGGCAGATGATAAATGTTCTTGAGAATAATGTTCTGTTGGATGAGATAAAGCGGTTAACTCTAAATTTTGATTAGTTTGATGAAAGGGATCTGTTGTTGTATTATGGGAATGATAAAAGGGATCGGAAATCGGATGAATTGAGGGATCTATTAAATGATGATTCTCTCCAGAATTGGTTAAAGGATGTTGTTCAATTCCTGTGTGATGAAATCCTGAATTAAAAGGATCAGAATCATGAGAGAAATGATGTTGATTTTCAATACCCGAATGGTATAAACTCTGATCAGAATCAGTGTGTAATCCCTGACTGATAGAATCTTGGTGTTGTAACAAGTGTTGAGAATCAGCAGATTGAGAGTGGTTATGGGGATGCAACTCTATTCCCAAAGATTGGATTAAATGATCAACTTGGGAATCGCCACTCAACAAGGAATTATCGTGATCGTTAGATAAAGAAGACATGGCGAGGAGATTAGGAGCGATATTACTAATTGTAGTATAGCATCCAATCTCTACTATTGGGAACTCAGAAACCGGGTTTTTCAAGTTATCTTTTGGTTGAGAAACAAAGATTATGACAGAAACCCGGTTTCTCGGTTCTCGGTGGGGCTCAGAAACCGGGTTTCTTAACCTAAGCTGTCACGCAGTTAATTTTATTGCCCAAAAGCCTTGCTGTAAGGAGTCTAGGCTACAAAATATCAAATTTAGATGCGTAGCAGCTTATCTCTCGGTTGAGAAACAAAGATTATGACAGAAACCCGGTTTCTCGGTTCTCGGTAGGGGCTCAGAAACCGGGTTTCTTAACCTATCTCTCGGTTGAGAAACAAAGATTATGACAGAAACCCGGTTTCTCGGTTCTCGGTAGGGGCTCAGAAACCGGGTTTCTTAACCTATCTCTCGGTTGAGAAACAAAGGTTATGGCAGAAACCCGGTTTCTCGGTTTCAGATTTAAACTAAGATAAATTCAATATTTGCTTAACTTCATTTAACGAAAAAGTAGGACTTTTTTGTTCTTCTTGTTACGCTGTTCTTAAATCTTGTAAATCCTGTAAATCTTCTAACAGTTCTTGAATTTTCAGCAATTCTTCACTCAGTTGAATTTCAAAAGACATGGGCTATATCCTCTTAGTCGTTACCTATACTGCAATTATTAAACAAGATGGTAATTGGTGGATTGGCTGGATTGAAGAAATTCCAGGGGTGAATTGTCAAGAATCTTCCCGTCATCAATTATTGGAAAGCCTTAAAATCACGTTGGAAGAGGTATTAGAATTTAATCGCCAAGATGCTATTAATGCTGCTAATGGGAATTACCAAGAAGAAAAAATAGCAGTATGAAGCGTTTAGTAATTATTTTCTGCTCGTCCCTCACTAACTTTGGAACGGTTATACAATTAATGGAAATATACTCTCTATCAAAAGATATAAATTAATGATTAATTTGATTTTATATTGTTTATGCCTTTTGATTGACGTAAATTAAAGTGAATTCTTCCTATGCTGAATCAAAAGGTGGGCTAGGAAAATTTTATGGAAGAAATAACTTCAACTCCAAAATATGATCATCCTCCCTCAGAAGAAAATCCCAGTGATTTAGAACGATGGGGATCTTTAATTGGGGGAGGTGCGTTAGTATTAATGGGGCTTCAACAACACTCCTTAAAAGGCGTTCTCATGGCGATTGCAGGGGGTGGTTTAATGTATCAGGCTACTCAAAATAAAAGCACCCTTCATCAAGCTCAAGAAGCGTTAGGCTTAAATAAAAGCCAAAATATTCGGGTAGAAAAAACGGTTACGATTAATCGTTCTGGGGATGAACTTTATGAATTTTGGCGTAATTTTTACAATTTGCCAAGATTTATGAAACATATCAAATCTATCATTGTTTATGATGAGCATCGTTCCCATTGGGTGGCAACAGCACCGTTAGGAACAACCGTTGAATGGGATGCAGAAATTATTAAAGATGAACCCAATCATTTAATTGCTTGGTCTTCTGTGGAAAATGCAGAGATTGGAAATTCAGGGTTTGTTCGGTTTCAACCTGCACCCGCAGACCGAGGAACAGAAGTTAAAGTTGTGATTGAATTTAACCCCCCTGGTGGTGCGGTTACAACCACTTTAGCTAAACTGTTTGGCGAAGAACCAGAACAACAAATTGGAGATGATCTCAACCGATTTAAACAGTTAATGGAAGCCGGAGAAATTGCTAGAAATACTGATCAATAAACAATTGACATTAACAATCAAATCGTGGAGAATTAAACATGAAAGCAGTTTGTTGGCATAGTTCAAATGATGTTCGGGTTGATAATGTCCCTGACCCGAAAATTTTAAATCCCCGCGATGCCATTCTGAAAATTACATCCACTGCTATTTGTGGCTCTGATTTACATCTTTATGATGGCTATATTCCAACGATGAAATCGGGGGATATTCTCGGCCATGAATTTATGGGAGAAGTGGTAGAACTCGGCCCCGAAGTTAAAAATTTAAAAATTGGCGATCGCGTCGTCGTTCCCTTTACAATTTCTTGTGGTCATTGTTTCTTTTGTAATCGAGATTTATGGTCACTGTGCGATAATTCCAACCCCAATAAATGGATGGCTGAAAAATTTTATGGTCATTCTCCCTCTGGGTTATTTGGCTATTCTCATTTGATGGGGGGATACGCTGGAGGACAAGCAGAATATGTTCGGGTTCCCTTTGCGGATGTCGGGCCAATGAAAGTTCCCGATGGTTTAACTGATGAGCAAGTGCTATTTTTAACTGATATTTTCCCAACGGGTTACATGGCGGCGGAAAACTGCAATATTCAACCGGGGGATATTATTGCCATTTGGGGATGTGGCCCGGTGGGTCAATTTACCATCCGCAGTGCGTTTATGTTGGGTGCAGAACGGGTGATCGCCATTGACCGTTTTCCTGAACGCTTGCAGATGGCTAAAGATGCAGGTGCAGAGATTATAAATTATGAAGAAGTTGATCCGGGGGAAGCGCTGAAAGAGATGACGGGAGGACGGGGGCCAGATGCCTGTATTGATGCGGTGGGGATGGAAGCCCACGGAACCGATGCCATGGCCCTGTATGATACGGTGAAACAGGCGGTGCGCTTGGAAACCGATCGGCCCTTTGTGCTGCGACAAGCAATTGTAGCCTGTCGGAAGGGAGGTACGGTGTCTGTTCCAGGGGTTTATGGGGGGTTTATTGATAAGATGCCGATGGGGGCAATTGTTAATAAAGGATTAACATTGCGATCGGGTCAAACCCATGTTCATAAATATTTACATCCCCTCTTAGAACGCATTCAAAACGGAGAAATTGATCCGTCCTTTGTGATCACTCATAAACTGCCTTTAGAGGATGCTCCCAAGGGTTATAAAATTTTCCGCGATAAGCAAGAAAACTGTATTAAGGTGGTTTTGAAACCTTAATTAACCTCACCCTAGCTATCAGGGTTGTTGCCTGATCTAACAGCCCTGTAGCTTACTCTTCTGCTCCCCATTTATCGAATAAATCGTTGAGTAAAAGTTCTTCAATCCAAGTTTTACTAACAACCGTTAAAGGTAACGCCAGAACTAAGCCGAGAACCCCGAAAAATGTTGCGAAAAAGATTTGAGCCGTTAAGGTAATTGCAGGTAACAAATCAACCTGTTTTTGCATGACCAGGGGACTAAACCAATAGCTTTCTAAGTTTTGAATAATCACATATAATATAATCACTGCCAAAGCTTTCCAAGGCGCATCTAATAAGGCAACAGCAACCGGAAAAATCACACTCGCTGTCGGCCCAATATTGGGAACAAAATTAAACATTCCCGCTAATAAAGCATGGGCAAAGACAAAGGGAATCCCCAAAATCAGCAGACCAACAGCACTCAAAAACGCCACAAAAGCAGAGGTAATCACAATACCCCCCATCCATTGTAATAAAGTCGTTTCACATTTCGATAAAATGAAATCTGCCCGATGGCGATAAAAAGAAGGAAATAAACGCACCAATCCTTGACGATAGGACTGGGGATCTGCTAATAGCATTAAAGCAAAGATTAATACCAATACAAACTGTAAAAAATTGGCAATCGAGTTAGAAAAAAATGCAAAGAAGTTACCCAATAATTTTTGAGCAAACGGCCCAAATTGTTGCGCGAGTTGGGTAACATTGGGAAGTTCAATATCCAGTTTAGGCAACCAACTGGGGGGATTTTCAATCAGTTGGTTCACCCAAATTCGCAAATTATCATAGCCGATAGGAACCAATTTGATTAATTCTTGAAACTGGTCTAAAAACGGAGGCAAAACAACACTAATTAACACAACACCCATGAACACAATTAAGGCTAGGGATAAGACAACAGCCCATCCCCGTTTCAGGCCAAACCGTTGTATCCGACGCACTAAACTATTAATGGCAATCGAGAAGACAACAGAAGTAAACAGAAGCAGCAAAATTTGTCGAAACTGCCACAGAATAATAAGGGCAATGATTAAACAAAGGAACCCGATCCAATCTGCCAGTTTCAAGACATTAACTCCTATTTAACGTTTGTTAAGATCCCTATTTACACAGGTTTAGCTTAAGATCCACAACTTGAAAATCAAGGTGGTTTTTAGACAACGGCTGAGGTTTAAGATCAAAAGTGAGAAATGCAGATGATAGTCAATATGCTACAGCCTCAACTTTTGAATTGGGAATGTCGTGATACTCGATCCATCCATACTGATGCCGTCAGAGTCGTTGCCATAAGTTGCGATGGCAAATTTCTTGCCAGTCGAAGTGATGATACCACATTGCAACTTTACAATCTGGAAACCCCTTCCACCCCTAAGATCCTGGCTGATCACTTAGAACGAGAATATCCCGGCTATGGGTTAGTATTCAGTCCAAATTCTCCCATACTGGCCGTTGAATCTGACAAAAATATTCAACTTTGGGATGTGATCACCGGTCAACATCGGGTTTTAGACTTGGGGTTATCGGTGCCGATTTGTTCTTTAGCCTTTAGTCCTAACGGTAAACTTCTGGCTGCTGGAAGTTTTGATGGCATCATTGGGTTTTGGGATTTAACCCGTGATCAACTCCTTCCGGCGTTCAAAGCTCATTCTTTTCCGATTTGGTCATTAGCCTTTAGTCCTGATAGCTTGTTTTTGGCCAGTGGCAGTGGAGATGGAACAGTGGGACTATGGAGTTTAAATGGTCAGCATTCCGATGCTCTTTTGGTGGGCCATTCCTTTCCCGTTTGGTCAGTGGCTTTTAGTCCAGATGGTTTGACTCTGGCTAGTGCGAGTGAAGATCAAACAATTAAACTCTGGTGGCTGGAAATTGGTCAGGAATTAGCAACCCTGATCGGCCATTCCGGTGCGGTGAAATCCCTCGGTTTTTCTCCAGAAGGCACAATTTTAGTCAGTGGAAGTCAGGATAAAACGTTGAGGCTATGGCAAATTAGCCCAGATTTACAGGTGGGAACTTTGTTAAGCTCCATTCACACCCTCACAGGTCATGAAGGTTCTGTTGAGACGGTTGCTTACAGTCCTTCTGAACCTTTAATCGTCAGTGGGAGTACCGATGGAACGATTAAAATGTGGCGGACAGTTGATTAAATCCATTAATCAATATCTCTCAGGTGTCAGGGTGTGACTTGTTAAGGTAATTGTGAACAACAAAAAACGCCCCCCTTTCGGAGAGCGTTTTTTGTATGATTTCGGTTAAAAAAGATTAACCATTAATTTGAGGAGCAACCAAAGCGACAGGAGCAGATTCACCCGAAGCTAAGTCTAAGGGGAAGTTGTGAGCGTTACGCTCGTGCATCACTTCCATACCCAGGTTAGCGCGGTTTAACACATCAGCCCAAGTGTTGATCACGCGACCGGTAGAGTCGATGATGGACTGGTTGAAGTTGAATCCGTTCAGGTTGAAGGCCATTGTGGATACACCTAATGCGGTGAACCAAATGCCGACCACTGGCCAAGCGCCTAAGAAGAAGTGTAAGCTACGGCTGTTGTTGAAGCTGGCATATTGGAAGATTAAACGTCCAAAGTAACCATGTGCTGCAACGATGTTGTAGGTTTCTTCTTCTTGACCGAATTTGTAACCGTAGTTTTGGGATTCGGTTTCGGTGGTTTCACGTACCAGAGAAGAAGTAACCAGAGAACCGTGCATAGCGGAGAATAAGCTTCCTCCGAACACCCCGGCAACTCCTAACATATGGAAGGGGTGCATCAGGATGTTGTGCTCGGCTTGGAACACTAACATGAAGTTGAAGGTTCCAGAGATACCCAGGGGCATCCCGTCAGAGAATGAACCTTGACCGATGGGATAAATCAAGAATACGGCGGCTGCTGCTGCAACAGGTGCAGAGTAAGCAACGCAGATCCAAGGACGCATCCCTAAACGGTAGGATAATTCCCACTCCCGACCCATGTAGCATAAAATGCCGATGAAGAAGTGGAAAATCACTAACTGGTAGGGGCCACCGTTGTACAGCCATTCATCTAATGAAGCTGCTTCCCAGATGGGATAGAAGTGTAAGCCGATGGCGTTAGAGGAAGGAACAACAGCACCAGAGATGATGTTGTTTCCGTATAACAGTGAACCAGCGACGGGTTCACGGATACCATCGATGTCCACTGGGGGAGCAGCGATGAAGGCGATGATGTAGCAGATGGTGGCGGTTAACAAGGTCGGAATCATCAGAACACCGAACCAGCCCACATAAATGCGGTTGTTGGTGGATGTGACCCAGTTACAAAACCGATCCCAGATTGAGGCGCTTTCGCGCTGTTGAATCGTGGTTGTCATGTTAGGTATGATGGCGATTAAGTTGTCGAGGTACGTTTTGTATGTATGTACTTTACTTTAGGGCTTTTGTAACGGTTTGTAAAGTCTTTTCACTTAGTATTTAGTGATGAATGCTATAAGCTGGGCTAATCAATAACGATCATGATTCTCCATGATCATAATTATATTGATTATGACCAACCTAAAGAATCTAACGATAAAATATAATTTTTCCTCTTAGCTTAAATTTATTTATAATAAACAAGTATGGGAATACAAATTTTAATTTCTGATTCTGTTTTGCAAGCAATTCGTTTACCGGAACAGCGTATTGAACAGGAATTGCGGCAAGAATTAGCGATCGCTCTCTATAGTCAGGATCTATTATCCTTTGGTAAAGCACGAGAACGGGCTGTCATGGATAAATATGAATTTGGGCAACTATTTAAGTTAGTCCTATAAAAATAAATTCTAGGAGACTATCAGTATGACAACCGTACCTAACGAACAAACAGCTATTATCCGTACAGAAAGAGGACTAACAATCGCAGGTACTCGAATTACACTCTACCAGTTAATGGACTACATTCATGCTGGCTATCCTCCCAATTTAATTCGGCACAAATTTTACATCACTGATCGACAGTTTGACGCAGCTATGTCTTATATTGAGACACACCATGCTGAAGTTGAAGCAGAATATCAAATCGTTCTTAAAGAAGCTGAAGAAATTCATCAATATTGGGAAAATCGTAACCGGGAACGATTTGCTCAAATTGCCACAATATCTTCAAAACCTGAACAAGAAGCAATACGCACTAAACTGAACGCTTGGAAAGCCAAAATTGAGTCTAGGACATGATTTTTTTGATCGATCATAACATTGAAGGTCAAGCAACATGGCTTTGGGGAACTATTCTCGCTGAAGGTTGGCTTGATTTGATAGAAATTCAATTTATTACGTTTGAACAAGTGAAACTATCTATTGAAAGCAGCGATCATGTGGTTTGGCACTTTGCTCAAGAAAACAAAATGATCGTCCTCACTGCTAATCGTAGTATGAAAGGTAAGAATTCTTTAGAAGAAGTAATCCGTAATGAGAATAAACTTGATTCTCTGCCAGTAATTACTCTGGGAAGTATAGATAGAATGGAAGAAAGAAGTTATAGAGAAAGGTGTGCTGCCCGTTTGATCGAGATCGCCATAGATATCGAAAACTCAATGGGAGTCGGACGTATTTTCATCCCTTAAATTCCTGACTTCCTGATGGAGATAAAAATACCTCTCAAGCCTTTTGTACTCAACCGATGTTAATATAAGAATAATTTCTACGAGGCTATAAATATGACAACCCTATCCAACGAACAAACAGCTATTATCCGCACAGAAAGAGGACTAACAATCGCGGGTACACGCATCACTATTTACGATATTATGGACTATGTTACGGCTCAATATCCACCTAAATTTATCAGGGGATTATTTGATCTGACAGAGGCACAAATTAACGCAGCTTTAGCTTATATTGAGGCAAATCGTCCTGATGTTGAAGCTGAGTATCAAATTGTTCTTAAAGAAGCTGAAGAACTGCGACTATATTATGAAGAAAAAAACCGCGATCTGATTGCTAGAATTGCGGCGCAACCACCCAAACCTGGTCAAGAAGCTATTCGAGCAAAACTTCAAGCAGCCAAAGCCAAATTTAAGTCTCAGCCCTGAATTTTTTAGTCGATCATAATTTGAGAGGACACGCCGTACTTCTCTCAGGTAGTATTTTAAATAGTGGCTGGCTAGATTGGGTACTGATTCGATTTATCACCTTTGATGAAATAGGCTTACCAATCAATAGTGATGATCGGGTAGTTTGGCGGTTAGCTCAATCAAACCAGATGATTCTATTGACCGCAAATCGGAGTATGAAGGGTGATAACTCTCTCGAACAAGTGATGCGCGAGGAAATAACTTCTACATCATTCCCCGTGATTACTATTAGTGATGCTGATCGCTTGTTGAATGATTTTGAATATCGGGAACGTTGTGCAATTCGTCTGGTTTAAATTGTGCTTGATATTAATACTTATATGGGTGTAAGTCGGCTTTTTATCCCCTGAAGTAGGGTAGAGGTTTTTGAAGAAGTGTGATCGCTTCTTTTATATCAATAACAGCGATCGCTCTAGGATTAATATTTTCTGGTTTCTAATATGAAATCCCTAAATGTTTGCTACAAATTCCCCCCCCTGTAGAGACTAGCCATGCTTAGTCTCTACAGGGGGGGTTAGAGGGAATCATCTGTAGCATCTATAATGGGATTTCATATAAGTTCTACCTAGAAACAATATTCGGGTGGCTCTGCCACCTAAAACCAGAGGCTCTATCTCTGAGCAGACATTTAATTATACCTGCCTACTTAACACCCAAGACCGAATGATAGTATTGACTTGTTCAGGAACTTCATCATGGGGACAATGACCCGCTTTGAGAAAATATTCCTGTAATTGAGGATAATATTGATGAAACTTGCGGCTGCGTTCTCGACAATTCATCCAGGGATCACCTTCTCCCCAAATTAACAATAGAGGACAGCTTAACTGATTTAACAATACATCCACTTTTTCCCCTTGAGGACTTTTGAACACCGACGCAAACACCTGCGCCGCGCCGGGATCACAGGAGGGACGATAAATTTCTTCTACTAATTGATCCGTAACCGCATTGGGATCAAGATAAACTTTCAATAGGGTTTTACGAATTATAGAACGGCGTCTTGTCCATTGAAAAATTAAAAAACTCACCCAATCTTGACGAAATAGCGATCGCATCGTTTGAGACACCATTTTTTTCCATAAAGGAAGTTCAGGACGGGGATCAGTCTCCGTAAATGGCCCCGCACTGTTGAGTAAAATCACACCTTTAGCCGTTGATGGACATTGGGACGCAACACAGAGAGACCCATACCCCCCCAGGGAATTTCCGGCTAAAATCACAGGCTGACCGATCACCTCTGTAATAAAGTCCTGAAGCTGATCTCGCCAAAGCTGACCACTATATTCTCCGTTGGGTTTTCCAGACCGACCAAACCCTAATAAATCAATCGCCCAGACTTCAAAATCCGATTGTAACCCTTGTATATTTTTACGCCAGTGATCCGTAGATGCCCCAAACCCATGAACCAGCAGCAGGGGGGGACGTTGGGGGTAGCGTTCTCCCGCACGGACATAGTAAATCAATTGATCCCGCCATTGCCAATATTGTCCGGGGATCACGTCAGAGGGGAGTGTTGGGGTTGTGATCATGTTGCTTTATAAAGGAATATTAAGTTACATTAATAATATTAACAAAAACCAGAGAAGCGGAATTGACTCTTTAGTCTTCTGTATCAATAGCTACTAATTTTTATTCTTTAGATAAACACAGAAGAGTTATTTTGTCATTCTCATCAACACTGCAATCTAAGTCTTCTCTTGGCTTGTTTTCTTCAAAATCCCTTGATTTCTCTAGGGTTTAGCTTGCTTGTAATTCATTTATAATACAAAAATATACACTATTTTTCAAAATTAATTGTGTTTTTTCTTATTCTTTTGGTAATCTAATGAATGAACGGGTACTCACGCTCACCCACTCAGATTAAATTCCATAGCAGGAGAGAATTTACAACTATGCAGGGTGTGAGGTTTATCCACCACGTTGCCAGGGAGTTTTCCGTGTGATTGCTTTAACATCGCGTCCGGTTAAACGAAACTGGGTCACTATTAGCTTTGCTTCTACGTTGTATCTCTGTCCAATTTTGGACTTGCTTCTGGCTGACATTCCAGACCTGTTGCAAGCCGAAATTCGCCTGGGACTACAAGAAGCACTTGTGAATGCTGCCAAGCATGGCAACAAGCTAGACCCCAGTAAAACAGTCGTCGTCCGCTTTAGTCTAATTCAAGATCATTGCTGGTGGATTATATCAGATCAGGGTTGTGGTTTTAAACCGCCTTGTCAATGCCAATTACAGGACGAGGTTGATTATGAACCCGAAATCCAAGATTCTGATTTACCCCATGACGAACACGAATGTGGACGAGGGTTGTATATTCTTTATCAAATTTTTGATCGTGTGCAATGGAATCGAACGGGAACGGAACTCACGTTATGCAAGAAAATGATAACACCCTATGAACAACAGGATTGGTAACAGGTTTTAGACCTTAAAATCAGTCACAATAACCTTGTTCATCGCAAGTTTAGATCTCACCTGGATTTTAATGGTCTTTGTGTTTTTATGTCCAATCTTAGAGGACGTTGGTGAGGCTTACGACCGCTTTTTGGAAGTTGTTCCATGGGTGGGACAAGGAGGGGCTGTAATCTTGCGTTCTAGCCAGCCAACCGCTTGATTTAACCGAGGGATCACTTCTTGTGGCTGATTTTTGAGTAAAAAGACTAAGGCGGCGGCTAAATGTTCCCCAGCGCGAGCATTGCAATTTGACTTGAGGCGGTGCCAGTCTCGTTCGGGGATGGCTAATCGTTCTGCTAGGGCTTGAGCGAGTTCGAGTGTGCTATACTCGCTGAGACTAGCTGTGCGGGGACTCATCTGAGGGTCTGAAAGGTCTGGAGTTTGGGAATGGAGGTTAGTCATAAGGATAATTTTAATGGCGGGGTGAATTCGGTCTTGTATTATTATGCCAAGTCAATCATCATCTCAACCACCCTCACCGAATAATTTGACTGAGGATGGAAATCAAGACATTGAACAGGGGTTAGCAGAGGTTGAACAATCTCTGATAGATCTTAAAGCACGATTAACCCAAATTCAACAAGATCAACAACGTCAAATAGAATTAAAGAACCGCATTGATGAAGTGATTCCTCAAATTCGTCAAACTAAGTCGCAACAATTGAAAGACGAATTAAAACAGTTAAAAACCCAGTTAGAAACCCTAGATTTTAATTTAGAAAGTCGTTTGGTCACTTGGGGAAGTTTCAAGGAACCTTTTTGGCAAGCCGTTCGTTTTGGGGGGTTAGGAATTGTGATTGGTTGGGTCTTAAAATCTTGTTCAGGGGGTTAATAAATTTAAAAGCTGCTTATCGGACTTGAACCGACGGTCTAGGCTGAAACCCCTATAACTGCGTTACTTAAGGTTACTCATCTAAACCGCCTATATAAAGGATGAGTAGAAAATGAGTAACAGTGCATACAGTAATTACGGTGACTTGTTAGCGTTCTATAATCGCAAAAGGAAGGAATGCCCTAGAGGGGTAAGTCTGAAGCTTCAGGACAGAAAACATCTACTGCTACAGTTCACCTTTCCTGATACGGGTAAACGGTCATCCAAAACCTGTGGGGTACAGTTTACAGAAGAGGGAGTAATTCAAGCTGTAAGCAAGTCACACCGAGTAAGCAACGCTCTACAGTCCTGTAAAACATCATCTGAATTTTGGACATGGTACGACAAAGAGATATTAAACAAGAATGAAATAAAAAACGATTTAATTACATATAGAGATATCTTTGAAAAACTAGAAAACAAGTTTTGGAATGATAGAAACAAAAATACTAAACGTAAACGCTCTAAGGATATCCCTAACGATGTAGCCACATATAACCGTTATTACGGAATAGTTTTTAATAAATTTACTAACTGGGATAAATACCCAGAATGGGAAGAATTAAAAAATATATTATTTAGTTGGAACCAAGGAACTAAGATGTTTAAAGATGCGTATCACGTTATAAGTACAATAATAAAAAGTATTCCTAACAATCAATTGTTACTGGAAAAATTAAATAATATTGACCCTACACAGTTAGAGTTTAAAGAAAAACAATCAATAAGTTTAGATGAGTTTTTAAGTTGGTATGATGACTGTATTGGCAGTATTGAAACATTAGAAAGACAATGTGATAAAGACGTTAAAAAATCATGGCTATGGGTTTGTGCTATGTGTGTTTTATACGGCTTAAGACCGTCAGAAATTGCAGCGATAAAAAATTTAACTGAATCAATCATTGTTGATGGAGTAACTATTCCAGCGTTGAACGATATAAACAACAAAGACCTGTTAATATACTTAGGTGAAAAAACTTACTTTGATACTACAACTAAGACAGGTACAAGGATATGCAGTCCGATGATTGCAGACAAGGAATTGATTAATAAATTAAGAATTCAACACCCTAAACTACCAAGTTATAAACCGGATAACAATGCTAAGTTAGATAATATATCTAATGGTTTTTCACGGGTATTTAGAAAGAAACTAATAAGTTATAATTGTCCCGTTACTCAAGCTTATGCGTTCAGGCATTTATCTAATCAACTAGGTGAAAAGTACGGTATTCCACAAGAAATCAGAGCTAGGATGTTAGGTCATTCTGTAGCAGTCAATGAGAGTGCTTACAAGCAACGCAATAACACTCGCACAACAATTGACTTACTTACTAATCACTCAAGGCTACCGTTAAGTTTAGATACTGCTAAACAACAGCTTGAGTCATCTGGTTTTAACCTTAGTGATCCATCGGTTAAAGCAATGTTACGGATTATCTATCAGTTAGATAATTAACGGATAACATTCTATCAGTGTAACAGTGAATCAGAAGGGGGGTTAGTTCCCCCTTTATTTTTGTGTCAACCCTGATAATGTTCTATATCGTGGGAGTACATATCATTCCTCAATCCCGTGACATTGGCATTCTCCCACTCAATTGTGTAGATACCCTTAACCCCGTTCGGTTTCTCAACCTCTACAACTATCCCAAAGCGTTTGTTATCCCCAATAGTCTTAGGGTATACCTCTATTACCCTATCCCCTACCTGAAAATTATCAGGTCTGTTTTCTATAGTTTTAGAGTCTTGAGAATTTTGCTGTGTAGGTTGTGTAGGCTGTGTATCTCCCTCTGTATCAGGGTTATAGCTTACACAGTCATCTACACAGCTATCGGGGGGTTGTGTAACGTCTTCTGGGGTAGGTTCAGGTTCAGGGGTTGTGACTACTACAGGACGCTTGTAACCCCGTCTACGCTTGCCGTCATCCCCTTTAATCCCCTCACACTTGACCCATTTGAGTTGAGTCATGATGTCCGATACTTCGCTCTGAGCGCGTTTGGCTTGACTAAGGTTTTCTTTTTCAACTCCCATCAGGGTTAACAATTCCTCAGTAGTTACAGAGACCTTACCCTCTAAGTAGTCTTCAAAATCTTCTAACCAAGGGGACACACTAGAAAACACTTCATTATTAGCATCAGACTGTTTCTGTTCATCAGAGTTTAGATGCCACGTTTCACCGTTTTTATAAGCTTCTACCGTAGCACCCCATATCGCGTCACGCTCTTGTTTAAGAGTCTCAACAGGGATCTCTCTCATAACAGGAATAAACCAAAAACGACGGCTTCCCGTTGGGTCACGAAGTACGTCTAATTTATTCGTTGAACCGACAATAATCCCCATGCGTGGCATGAGTTTTGTCCTAGCACCGTAAGGCATTCTGATTCTGTCTGATGACGTTGTTAAAAACCCTTTAATTTTACTGATGTCTGATTTACTAAAAATGTTTTCTAGTTCAGCCCATTCTGTTAGCCATGCCGTGTGAAGTTTCATTGTCTCTTCTTTATCGGGTGAACCCATGTCATCACAAAGCCAATCATCACTCGCTAAGACTTTAAAGAAAGTTGACTTCCCTACCCCTTGACCCCCTTGTAAAATCAAGGCGGTATCTACTTTACAACCGGGTTCATAAACCCTTGCTACCGCAGCGATTAAAGTCTTTCTGATAAATGTTTGACATAATGGATTATTGGTTCCAAAATATCGTTTAGCAAGGTTGTCAAGGATGGAAATATCAGAGTGTTTTTCATGGCATTGATTGAGATAATCTCTGATAGGATGATAAGAATTTTCCTCGGCAATTTTAACGATAATAGATTTAAAATCCTTCTCAGAGCATCCCTTCAATTCAAGTTTAAATTGTAAAGCTAATTCAAGTTTGAAGTCGTCAAAGTCACGAGGTTTACCGTTAAACTCAATCTCTTTTGTTAACTCATTAAACTTAATTTTATCTCCTACGACTAATTTAACTTGAGTGTATTGAGTTTCTAATTTGGTAGTCTTAGGGGGTAACTCGTCATCTGCATTAATCCCTTCTGTTTTTAATTGTTCATTAACTCTAATTAACCAGTTAGCGATGGGTTCAGCACGTCTTAGAACGTTTTGTCTAAAAGCGTCAGCCCCGTGTTTTTGGATATAGTCACCTATACCCTTGTCACTACCATCGGGTGTCATAGTCCAGAGTCCAGTTATGTTGTAGATCGGTGTGTCTTCAAACAACTGTAACTGTTTTACTAAGGGTTTTTGTGCATTAATTACATTTCTGTTACTCACACTGTCAGCATCAAAACCGACAATGAAACCAAAACCTAACGCTACAAAATATCGTAACGTCGGAACTAAAAATCGTTTACCTTCTGGATCGCGTTTACTCCCCGTTAACCCGTTCTCAACACCCGTTAACGCTATTGTAGGGAAGCCGTGAGATGTAGCGATTAAGGCGTCAATAAACCCTTCTGTAATGAGAATGTAGAATCGGTCATCAATAGACCAACAATGCTTTTTAAGCTCATCTCCATGAAGCCAGAAGTTAGGGTATTCAGGATGATTGGGTAACATTGCGTCAATCTCACAACCAAACGGGGTGACGTACTTGATAGTCCGTTCTGTACCGTCCGCTCTTTTCTCTACTTTTGGATCGTTCGGTCTAACCTGATTCTGTAGACTAGGTAACGCTGACTTTAACAGAATGCCATCGGACGGTGCGCTAAAACCCATCTCTTTAGCTTCTTTCTGGGTGATACTCTCAAAGTTAGCTTTTACCCACTTAGCAGGTAGGTTACGCTCATCAAATAGATAGTCAAGATGTTCGGAAGTAAGAATATCTTTTTTAGCTTTTTCTTGTTGCGTATTTTGGTGAGTTGTACTATAATTAATCATAACGATATTTGTCCTGTGTTTTTATGTGAATTTTTATTCATACCTAAGAGGTAACTTTAATAGGGTTGCCTCTTTTTGCGTTTGTAGATACTACTTTCAGAAGATAGCATACCTATCGAGAAAATTTCAGCAAGAAAAATATTTATTTTTGAACAGGAAACCCTAGGGTTTCCGTTTTAATTTCTGCTTTCGGTACAGGACGGGAACTTACGGAACGATAACGGAAACCTTTAATGTTTCCTACTAGAGTCTTATTAACCCTACCTGTTACCAGGTTTAAATTATTCATCGGGTAATTACGGTATTCTTTGAGGGAATAACCCGTTAACGGATTTTAGTAAAAAACTAATTAACGGGTTTTAGTAAAAAAGGATCAACCGTCTAAATCAATAAAACGTTTAATTTCATTTAATACGTTTTTTCCTTCCTTGTAACGGTAGTTTTTAAATCCCATCACGTTTTTAATGATATGGGAATCACTCAACCCGTCTTCTAAGGCATCCAGTACATCCTCAAAATGTTCTATAGCTAAAGGTGAGAGTTCATTGTCTGAACTGTTCTGAACCGTTTGAACTGACTTGTTCAGGAGTTCTGAACTGTTCTGAACTGAGTCTACATTTTCGCTAAAACCCTGATGAACACTATCGTTCAGGAGTTCACTCTCAACAGCTTGTTCTGAACTCAGTGAACTACTCCTATCAGCCAGTAAATATTGGGCGATCGCAGTATTCGTGCTTTGAGCTAAATACAAATCACTCGCTAAACTGTGTTTAAATTCAGCTTGTTCACGTTTATTGATTGCGTCAATTTTGGGTTTTAGTTTACCGAGTTGAGTTGTTAGGTAAAGTGATGAACTACTCGCTAATATCGCGTAAGTAATAGAACTGAAT